>JASHTA010000439.1 GCA_030040795.1 Gammaproteobacteria bacterium
CGCAGGAAGCGTAAGGACATTTCGTCTCCGAGCGTGTCTTCGGTGAAATGGCAGTACTTGAGCAAATGCGAGGCTACGAGGTTTTCGAATCGCGCAGCCTCGCTCTCGCAGAGCGACCAATCCCAAAGATAGAGCTTTCTCTCTTTTTTTACTGCCCGCAGGTGAGGCAGTCCGTACGGCATGATCCGGAAGCAATAGTACAGGTTCTCGAATATGCCGACCCATTTGTCCGCTGTCTCGAAGGCAACTGACAGATCCTGCCGGAGGTTCGCAATGGACAGAATGGATCCGACACGCTCCGGTAGGATATGAGCGAGCAGTTGCAGTTGGGAAACCTCGCGGACAGACTCCAGACTGATGAGATCCTCCTGGATGACGCGGCTCGTTCTCTCACGCTGCCATCTTTTCCAGTGGCGATTGTCCTGCTTCAGGAACGGCTCCGGGAAGCCGCCGAATTTGAGCAGCGTCTCGAGATCCGAAGGCCGCGGATCATCGTTGAGCTCATGGAGCGACAGGGGATGGAGCCGGTAGTAGTGATATCGTCCCTGTAGCGAGTCGCCTCCGCGGCGATAATGATCCAACCGCGCTGACCCAGTGATGAGGAACTGGGTGCGCGACTTATGACGGTCGTAGAAACCCTTGACCAAGTTGCGCCAGCGCTTGTACTTGTGGATCTCATCGAGTATCAGCATTCGCTGTCCGGCGGGCAGGCCTCCTTTAATGAGGAGTCTCTGATGCTCGGGAACATCCCAGCTGAGGTAAGCGGGATGGGTCTCGTCGGCCTCAGGGATGAGGCTCAATGCCAGCGTGGACTTGCCCACCTGGCGCGGACCGCCCAGAAAGACCATTTTCTCGCCTAGGTCCCGGCGGATCGGGTCAGTGAGGTAGCGCTTCATGGATGGGTCACCAACGAGTGATGTGTGTTAATTAGACTAGACTCTATTTTATACATAAATAAATTAGAGTCTAGTCGAATTTGTACCTGATCTACCCGGGGTGCAGCGAGCGTTGGTACCCGTGTCGGCACCGATATTCCCGAGAATCCCATCCTGGTGGGATCTGGCAACGAGGTGCGGGTCGTGCCCAGCCAGCCTGCCGGGTTCGGCAGGCTGATTGGTCTTTATGGTGGAGGACGAGGGTATGCCCAAGATCATCGTGAACGCATTTCTGACCCTGGACGGCGTCATGCAGGCTCCCGGCGGCCCCGGCGAGGATCCGGAGGGCGGCTTCTCGCATGGAGGCTGGCAGGCCCCCTATGTCGACGATGTCATGGGCCGGCTGGTCATCGAAGGGTTCGCGGACGCCGACGGCTTCCTGCTCGGGCGCAAGACCTACGACATCTTCGCCAATTACTGGCCCAAGGTCACCGACCCCAATAACTCTATCGCTACCGCGCTCAACTCGCGGCCAAAGTACGTCCTGTCGCGCAGTCTCGAACGCGTCACCTGGAACAACTCCAGTCTGATCAAGGGCGACGCGGTCGCTGAACTCCGCAAGCTCCGGCAGCAGCCAGGGCGGACGCTGCATACCTGGGGTAGTACCGAAGTACTTCAGGCGCTGCTGAAGAACGACCTGATCGACGAGTACCGGCTGTTTATCTTTCCGGTGGTGCTCGGATCCGGCAAGCGGCTCTTCGGCAGCGGAACGGTACCGGCGGCGCTCAAGCAGGTGCAGTCGGTCACGAGCGGCAAGGGTGGAACGTATCACCGGTTCGAGCGCAGCGGTAAGCCTGAGTACGGACAGATGGGGACTTAGCCCCCGGCCTGATCCGCGCGGGGGCAGATGGCCGGCCTTCGGGAGATGACCGTCGACGCCCGGCAGACCGCCAGGAATCAACTATGCTTCACAGGCGGCACCCCACGGATATCGGCGTCGGTGGCGGTGGCGGTGCGAGGAGGATCCATGACAAAGATGCGAGCGATGGCGATCCCTGAGGCCGGCGCCAAATTGCAACTGCAGGAGCGTGAGATTCCGAAGCCTGATCGACGCGAGGTGCTCATACGAGTTCAAGCTTGTGGCGTGTGTCATAGCGATACTATGACGGTGGAAGGACACGCGCCTGGCGTGAAGTATCCACGCGTGCCGGGCCACGAAGTGATTGGTCGTTTGGAAGCCATCGGGTCGGAAGTTGACGGCTGGCAGATCGGTGCACGGGTCGGTGTGGGTTGGTTTCCGGGCTCCTGCGGTTACTGCTCGCAGTGTCGTCACGGCAATGCATTTGCGTGTGAGAACGTCCAAGGCGCCACGGGAGTCTCGCGCGACGGCGGATACGCTACGCACATGCTGGCACACGTGAGCGCCTTGGCGCGCGTTCCGCCGGATCTCGATGCAGTCGAATCAGCGCCTCTGCTATGTGCCGGGATAACCACATTCAATGCACTGCGCCACAGCGGCGCTAGATCCGGAGACCTCGTCGCAGTTCACGGCGTGGGCGGACTGGGGCATCTGGCGATTCAGTTTGCCGCACGATTTGGGTTTCGGGTCGTTGCGATCAACCGTGGCCGAGACAAAGAGGATCTCGCGCGCTCTCTCGGCGCGCAGGAATACATCGATACTCAGTCCGCCGATCCGGCTGCCGCGCTGCGCACGTTGGGCGGCGCAAAGGCGATTCTGGCAACCGTCACCGATGCCGTAGCGATGCAGACTGTTGTTGGCGGCCTTGGAATTAATGGCACGCTGATGGTGATTGGTGCCGTCGGATCGCTCACGGTCGACCCGCTCGAACTGTTGCGCAAGCGGGCTGCGGTGAAAGGTTGGTACTCGGGGACGAGCGTGGATTCCGAGGACACACTGTTGTTCAGCCAGCAGCACGGGGTCAGGTCCATGAACGAGATCTTTCCTCTCGAGCAGGCGCAGCTCGCCTATGATCGCATGCTCAGCGGCAAGGCCCGCTTTCGGGTGGTGCTCAAGATGGAGTAGCCGCTGCGACGATCGCGGTACGAGGTTGCGCGCCCACATCGGCCGGTGCCAGTGCTCGCTCTCCTGGTCGGACGGGAAAGTCGTATGCAGCGGGGGCTCAGTGCCCTATGTCGTGACGTGGATCGCTTCGTCCTTCGGGTTCCGGAGACGCCGTATCTTCGGCGGGAGGGGACATTGGACAGGCCGAGCCGGGATCCGTCGAACCGGCGACCGCGGCAGCGCCAGCCACCATTTCCAGGGTCGCAGCGGCGTACGCACCGCATCGCAGAAGCGTTCTCAGGCTCATACTCAGTGAGAGGCCTCCGGAGTTGCCCCGCTGCGCCGCCGACCCGCGTTCTGCTGCAATTGCCTGAAGGCCGCCATGCCGCCCGGGCCGTGCGTCATGGCGTAGTGGGCCCGCTCGACCATGTACGCGCGGATTGCATTGACATCCTGCTTGCTCAGCGCACTCTTGAACGACACCATCCCCTTGTCCGTCAGCGCGCCGTCGAGGACGATGGAGTCCATCAACATCTCGCTGGTGAGCGCGGGGCTGTAGCGCAGGTCCGGGAACAGTCCGCGGCTCTGGCCGTCCGTGCCATGGCAGGTTCCGCAGAAGCGGTTGTACTGATCCTCGCCGCGGCGGATGAACGCGGCCGTGCCGAACTGCGGTGGCGGGTTGAGCACCTGCTGCGGAGGCGGCGCTTGCGGCGGCAGCTGAGCGGTTCCACCAAGCTTGTAGACGAGGAGCCGTGAGCCGTTCGGCGCATAGAAATTGCCGGTCAATCGCGATCCCGCGACGACCGCCACGTACTGCACGCCGCCGACTTCATAGGTGATGGGCCCCGCGACGATGCCGGTCTGCGCGCCGAGGCTCCAGAGCTGCTGGCCGTTGTCCGCGCGATAGGCGGCGAACGCGTTGTCCTGCGAATTCCCCTCGAACACCAGGCCGCCTGCCGTGGAGAGCGTTCCGCCCCCGCGACCGTTCCCGAAGGAAACGCGCCAGACTTCCTTCTGACGAACCGGATCCCAGGCCTGCAGGTATCCCTCGTTGATGCGCTTGGCGCCGGGCTGGTCATACATCGCGAAGCCCTTGCGCATGCTGATCAGGAGCTTTTGGCCCATCGGATTGTCGTCCTGGTGCGTGGCGACCATCGGGTAGTTGCCGTACATGGTTGGGATGTAGACGAGTCCCGTCTGCGGGTCGTACGACATCGGGTGCCAGCTGTGCGCGCCGCCCGGCGTCGGGATGAGGAGGAACCCCTTGCCCGTGCGGTCGTAGTGCGCGGCGGGATTCATGATAGGCCGGCCGGTCTTCATATCGATGCCGGTGGACCAATTGAGCGGGACGATGGGTTTCGGCTCCGAGAGCAGCTGGCCTGTCGCAGCGTCGAGCACGTAGAAGTAGCCATTCTTCGGCGCTTGCATCACGACATGGCGCACCTGCCCGTCGATGTTCAGGTCCGCGACCGTGATTTGCTGAGTGGCGGTGTAGTCCCAGGAGTCCGCCTGCGTCTCCTGGTAGTGCCACACGTACTCCCCGGTCTCAGGCTTCAAGGCGATGATGGACGAGAGGAAGAGGTTGTCGCCGCCGCCCGGGCTGCGGTACTCGGCCGGCCACGGCCCGCCGTTGCCTCCGCCGACATAGAGCAGATCGAGCTTCGGGTCGTAGGTGATGGCGTCCCACGGTGTGCCGCCGCCGCCGCTCTTCTTCGGCCAGAGGCCGCCATGGGAATTCCAGGTCTTGAGCGCGATGTCGCGCAGAGGCTTGTCGGAAGGCTGGCCGTCCGGTCCCTTGGCCGGATCGCCCGGGACGATGTAGAACCGCCAGTCGAGCTTGCCGGTTTCGGCGTCGTAGGCCGAGATGAAGCCACGCACGCTGAACTCGGCGCCGCCGTTGCCGATGAGCACCATGCCCTTCACCACGCGGGGTGCGCCCGTGATGGTGTAGGGCTCGCCGGGAGGCGTCGTCTGCACGCTCCAGACCGGCTTGCCGGTCGCGGCGTCGAGCGCGATGAGCCGGCCGTCGAGCGCGCCGACGTACACCTTGCCATCCCACACCGCCGCGCCGCGGTTCACCACGTCGCAGCAGGCGTTCACGCCCCACTGGCCGGGGACCTTCGGGTCGTAGCTCCAAAGCGGCTTGCCGGTCACGGCGTTGTACGCGTTGACTTTGCTCCAGGCTGTGGTGACGTAAATCGTGCCGTCCACCTCGAGCGGTGTGGACTCCTGGCCGCGATTCGTGTCGAAATCGGCGAACCAGGCGAGGCCGAGCTGCGCGACGTTGCCGGTGTTGATTTGATCGAGCGGACTGAAGCGCTGCTCGTCGTAGGTGCGACCATAGGACATCCATTGCCCCGAGTTACCCTCCGCGTCGGCGGCGAGCAGGCGCGTCGCGTTGACGTTGCCGTACATCGGCGCAGCGGGCGCAGCAGACGCTGCGGGCTGCGTGGCTGTGACGCCGGCCGGCTTGGAGCTGGATGAAGGCTGCCCACAGGCGGCCAGCAGCAGCGCTGCAGCGGCCCAGGCGCCGACGATCGAAAGCTGACGCATTGAAATTCCCCCGTCTAATCGTGCGGCGAGCGCGCTCGGAGTCGCCCCGCGCTGCGGACTGGCGCGAGAATTTCACGCTGCCTCCGTGCATCGCAAGGGATACTCTCCCGACGGGTGGCCCGGAATCGCCGGATGGGAAAATCTCCCTGCTCCGTCGCGATCGACACCTTTGATCTCCGGCCGGCGGGGCTCGCTTGGCGTGAAGATTTCATCGGAACATTCCTGCAGCGCGACCTTGCCCAATTGGGAGTACGCACTCCTGCGCTCACCCTGCGAAGATTTTGGATGATGCTCGCGCACTACTCGGGCGGCATCTGGAACGCCTCCGAGATCGGTCGTTCACTGGGCGAGGCACATACGACCGTTAGGCGACGCCTCATTCTCTCGCGCCCCGGGTGGAAGTTCTGCCTCTTGCGGAGGGTATCGAGGAGCTGACGGACGGCAGGTGATCGCGGCCCTCTACGGCGATCAACGAGTCCGCTTGTGGCGCGACGCCGGTGCCGGCTTGGGAGGCGCGACCCGGTGTTTGGCCGTGTCCCTCAAGGGCACGGCGTACAGCTCCAGGCGGTGTCCGACCAGGTGAAAGCCGAGCTCTTGCGCGACGCGCTGCTGCAACTCCTCGATCTGGGGGTTCGTGAACTCGATGACTTTTCCCGTGCGCACGTCGATGAGGTGATCGTGATGCTGCTCGGGATGGCGTTCATAGCGAGCGCGGTCTCCGCCGAAATCATGCCGGTCGACGATATCGGCTTGCTCCAGCATGTGAACTGTGCGGTAGACGGTCGCCATGCTGATCTTCGGATCGATCTTCGCAGCACGGCGAAACACTTGGTCTGCATCGGGATGGTCGGTTGCCTCGGACAGCACGCGCAGGATCACGCGTCGTTGCCCGGTCATCTTCACTCCCTTGGCAATGCATTGCTCTTCGAGGCGTGAGGTCATGAATGATCAGGAGCCGCTACTGAGGAAGGTGTGAGGACGGAGGTTAGGCATCTTTCGAATCGTAGCGCGGGGGGCTATCGCCGCAAAGCGGCCTTGGGGCCTGGTACCACGCCACCCGTGCAGCCGTGAGCCACCCGCGTGCCCGCGCTCCGTGGCGATCCCGGGTGCCACGCGCCGAACGCAGGCTTCGACTTGCGGCTTAATTGCGACTGAGTATCATTTGCATGTGATCGAATGCGAGATACTCCGTAGAGGGCTTCTGGCTGCCGGCGCGCGTGCCTCTCATCGCCTGCCGTGGCTGCTCGTCGCGCTGTTGCTGCACGCACTGCTTCTGGCTGCATTACTCCTGCCCGGGCGAGCTGCGCCGCCTGCGGTACTCGCGCTACCGCTTGAGGCGGAGATCATCATCGAGCCTCAGGTTACTCCGAGGCGCCCGCCCCTCAAGCCCGTGAAGCTCGTGCGACCCACCGCGCGGATCGTCGTTCCCGCGCCGAATATTTCGATCGCGGACCCGATAGCGACCGCGGCGACGGCTCCGGAGCAGGCCGCGGACGGTGTGAAAGACACCTCGATCGCACCACCCGTCCCGAGCGAGCCGATTTCGCCGCCCCGTCTCGATGCGGCATACCTGCACAACCCTGCCCCAGAATACCCGCTGGAGTCGCGGCGGCTGCGGGAGCAAGGCTCCGTACTGCTGCGGGTGGAGGTCTCAACGCAGGGCAGCGCGCTCACGATAGTGATCGAGCAAAGCAGCGGATGGCGGCTCTTGGACAACTCAGCGGTTGACGCCGTGAAACACTGGCGCTTCGTACCCGCCCGGCGTGGCGCCGACCCGATCGAGGCTTGGGTGCTTGTCCCGATCGACTTCGAGCTGAGTGGCTGAAACGCGTATGCTGAGCTCTCGGATGACGTTGCATCCGAGCTTGGATGCCTGAGCTGGAATGCCGACTGACGTCAGGAATGCGCGCGGGGGCGCACTCGCGATGAGGATCGTTGGACCGAATGCGCCCGTAACCTCGATCGGTGTCGTGAGGCTCTTGGCGGGCCCGCGGCACACTCTTTGTCCCCCAATAGCTCCAGGCGGTAATCGAGCAGACGATAGCCGAGCCGGCGCGCCGTTTCCTCCAACGCCTCGGCGATCTGATTGTTGCGGAAGTCGATTGCCCGGCCGCTTCGTACGTCGATGAGCTGCTCGGTGTGCTTCGAGCCCGTCTTCCGGTACCTCGCGCTTTTTTCCTTCGAAGGGGAGGGAGTGACGAGCCCGGCAATATGCAGCTTCCGTAGTGTCAGGTACACCGTCCGCAAACTGACCTGCTCTTCAAGCCGCCGGGCACGCTCGCAAATCTCGCGCACGGACAGGCGCTCGGTAGCTTCCTCGAGAATGCGTAAAATGGCGCGACGCTTCGAGTTGAGGCGCAGTCCGCGCTGCCGGGCCAGATGCGCGAACGTACGTGTCAAGGGGGTCAGCGTCCTAGTGCCGCTGTGAAGCCTACCTTGACCATGCGCCCGGGAGAGGCGACGGTGGCGAGCGCGTCCGAGAAATACTCTCGATTGCCGACGTTCTCGACGGAGGCGAAGAGCCTGACGTTATCGGTAATCTGGTAGGAGCCGAAGAGATCCGCCACGCCGTAGCCCGGCACCGTGGTCGCAAGCCCCGTGTCGGGCGAGATCTCCCCGATCGTGCGCGAGACCGCGCGCGTGCGCTCCCCGAGGACCAGTCTTCCGGAGAGCAGGCGCAGCCCTACAGTGCCCGAGAATACCGAGCGCGGCGGAGCGGTAACGATCGCATCGAAGCCCGTGTAATCCGGCGTGCCGAGCTCCGTGAGAATGTTGCTGTACGCCAGTCGGACGAACAGCGCGTGCAGGTCGTACTCGCTTTCGACCTCCAGTCCTTTGGTCACCGTCGTGCCCGCCAGGTTCTCGTAGAAATACCCGTCGATCGGGATGCCCGTCGTCGGATCGATTGCATTGGACGGCACGAGCGTCTGATCGATGTAATTGCGGATACCCGTCCTGAAGTAGTCGACCTTCAGGCTCAGGGTATCGGTCTTCTCCAGGACGCCATTCGAGGCGAGCTTGCTGCCGATCTCCCAGCCATGCGTGCGCTCCGGCTCGAGGTCGGGGTTGGGCACGAAGCGAAGAAAGTCGAGTCCCGGATGCGCGCCCTCCATCAATGTCTCGGTGAGAGCCGGGGGCCGGAAGCCCAACCCGTAGCTCGCATAGAGCATCCAGGGCGCCACCGGGGTGACCGCGACGGTGATCTTGGGGCTCGCGGCCCCCGCCGACTTGTCGACCGTGAAGGGTCCGGCCGGCAGGCTCGTGATGCCACCCGTCTCATTGGCGCCGGAACCGTTGAGCGAGTAGCTGTCATAACGCGCGGCGCCGATGAGCTGCACGATGCTCCAATCGAGCGTGGCTTGGCCAAAGCCGCTCGTGACGGCGCGAGCGCCGCTCGGTGTGAAGCCGGCATCCCCGGTCAGATCGGTCGTCGTCTCCGCGTCGTGGTAGTACTCGGTGCCGTAGTTGAATGCCAGGCTTGCCGCGCCGAGCCCCATCCGTGAGGTGTTGTCGATCTCGAAGCCGAGCGTATCGAGGTCGTAATGCGTGGTGTCGGGCGGGGCCTCGGTGACCGCGAGGAATGCGGGCGACAGATCATCGAGCCGCGTACCCGTGTAGCTGCCCTCGGCGTTGAGATCGACCAGAGGATTGCCCGACGGTGTCCAGCGGTATTTGACCGTGGCCGTCGTGGACTCGACCGTGTCATCGAGCGTGAGATCCTCGGCATCCGTGCCGAAGGTGTTGTGGTAGAAGATTCCTCCGAGCTGCAACGTCTGGTCTGCTCCGGGCACGATGTCCGCCTTGATGAGACCGGATTGC
>JASHTA010000440.1 GCA_030040795.1 Gammaproteobacteria bacterium
GGTCGATGCCGAGCAGCCGATGGTCTGGCGGGGACCCATGGTGACCCAGGCTCTGACCCAGCTGCTCGCCGAGACGAGCTGGGGCGAGCTCGACTATCTCGTCGTGGACATGCCGCCTGGCACGGGCGACATCCAGCTCACGCTCGCACAGCGGGTACCGGTCGCGGGCGCGGTAATCGTGACGACACCCCAGGACATCGCTCTCGCCGATGCGCGCAAGGGCCTCAAGATGTTCGAGAAGGTGTCCGTTCCGGTGCTCGGTATCGTCGAGAACATGAGCGTGCACGTCTGCACCAATTGCGGGCACGTCGAGCACATCTTCGGGGCAGGCGGCGGCGAGCGCATGGCTCGGCAGTACGGCGTGAGACTGCTCGGCGAGCTGCCGCTCGATGCGCACATTCGGGAAGAGGCCGACGGCGGGCGGCCGACGGTGGTCGCGGCGCCCGACACGCCGCGCGCCAGAGCGTACTTCGAGATGGCCCGGCGCACGGCGGCTGCGCTCGCGCGCCGGGCACGCGACCGCAGCAGCGTCTTTCCGAAGATCGTCGTCGAGGAGTCCTGAGCTTCCGGCCGGGGGATTCGATGGGAGAGACTCGCTCGCTCTTCGAGGAGCCGCCGGCTGAGCCTACTGCCGAGCAGGGCGACTCCATTGCCGGCTCCGTTGCCGACTCGGAACCGCATCCGACAGGCATCCTGCCGGCGCAGGAGCTCGTCCGGGTGGTGCACGCCACTCGCGAGGTTCGCGCCCTCGAGCCGATCGGCGACGACCAGATCCAGCCTGCGAGCATCGATCTGCGTCTCGGCGAGACGGCATACCGGGTGCGGGCGAGCTTCTTGCCGGGACCCCGGGCGAGCGTGCAGGAGAAGCTGAAGGAATTCTCCATGCACGAGATGGATCTCTCACGCGGAGGCGTGCTGGAGAAGGGCTGCGTCTACATCATTCCGCTTCTCGAGAGCCTGCGGCTCAAACACCGCATGTCGGCTCGCGGGAACCCGAAGAGCTCCACCGGCCGGCTGGATGTCTTCACGCGGCTCATCACCGACAACGGCTCCGAGTTCGACCAAGTGCGCGAAGGCTACAAAGGGCCGCTCTACGCCGAGGTCTCGCCGCGGACCTTCTCGGTCCTCGTCCGCAAGGGGTCACGGCTCAGCCAGCTGCGCATCCGCCGCGGGACTCCGCCCACGAGCGACACCGAGCACAAAAGATTGCACGAGGAATTCGGACTGCTCGACCGGCAGCTCTCGGCGGAAGAGATCAAAAACGGCGTGCCTATCAGCGTTGACGTCATCGGGGGCGCTCAAGCCGGCAATATCATCGGCTACAGGGCAAAGAGCCATGCGGGACTCATCGACGTCGATCGCGTCGATCATTACGACCCGCGCGAGTTCTGGGATCCGGTGCCCGCGCCCGGCCGCCACGGGCTCATCCTCGATCCCGCCGACTTCTACATTCTCGCTTCCCGGGAATCGGTGAGAGTGCCGCCGGCCTATGCAGCCGAGATGATCGCGTACGACACGCTGGTCGGGGAGTTTCGCGTGCATTACGCGGGGTTCTTCGATCCGGGCTTCGGGGATCCGAGCGCGGGCGGGGAGGGCGCCAAGGCGGTGCTCGAGGTGCGCTCCTACGAGGTGCCGTTCGTGATCGAGGATGGGCAGATCGTCGGGCGCCTGGCTTACGAGCGGCTGACCGAGCAGCCGGAACGGCTCTACGGTTCCGCAGTCCGGTCGAACTACCAGCGGCAGGGACTGAGGCTGAGCAAGCACTTCAAGCCCTGGTGAGCTCGGCGAGCCATCACCGGGAAGCCGCCGAAAGCGCGGGCGCCACCGATCGTTTCTTCAGCTCGCGGATGTGCAGCGAGAATTCGATCTTGCCGTTGCGCCGGCGCTCGGCCTGCATCGGCAGGTAGCCGAGGCTCGGCGCGAGCCACAGCCGCATGACGCGGTCCGACCCCGGCCGATCGCTGCGGTAGAGGACCGTGTCGATCCGGCCGAGCGGCGTGTCGAGGCTCTCGACACGCTCGCGCGTGTAGCGATACTGCGTGGCCTCGTCCTTGTCGAAGAGCAGGAAGCGTGTGGGGCTCTTGCCGGCCGCGAGCTCGCGCATGAGCTCGATCTGTACCGAGAGCGGGTCCTGCGTCCCGGGCTCGAGCGGTTGATCGACCGGTTTGCCGTCCTGAGTGCCGCGCACCCGCTTCGCGCTCCAGTCGAACCGGAGCGAGACGTTCTGATCGGCCCGGCGCCGGCCGTCGTCCTCCGAGTAGGAAAGCGGTTGCACGTGCCCGTCTACGAGGGTGAAGACAGTCCTTTCGCTGATCGGATCGGGGAAGGCCAGTCGGAACAAGCCCCCCGCGCGATTGACGGAGCGGTATTCGTACGCATCCGACCCGGTCTGCTCCAGACTCACGGTGGAGCGGCCGGCCGTGATGCCATGCCACTCCAGCGCGTAGACGGCCGTGAAGGGCACGGGTCCGCTCGGTCCGGCGAGAGCGGCCGCCGCAGCGCAAAGAGCCAGCGGCCACGTGAGCAGGATGGCGAGTCTCCTCACGAGCGACGCGCGTCGGGCGGATGGCGCAAGGGACACAAGCGGCACAGACAGCACAGGCGGCACCTCGGTGATTTGCAAGAGCCGGCGGGAAAGGGCGCGGGACGCGGCGCAAGGCTCGTTCCTCCCGTGCCGCTCACCTACAATAGTCGCATGACCCGCGCCTTCTCGGGGAACCCGCGCCACCTGCGTGCCCTCGCAGCGATTTACGGGCTGCTCGCCCTCGGGGGATCGGTTCCGCCCGCCCTCGCCGGGCGCCCGGTGCAGGTCTACGAGGTCAGCGTGCACGGCACCGATCCGGCCGCGGCGTACCCGGAAGCCATGCGGGAGGTCCTGGTTCGTGCAACCGGCCGGCGCGACGCGTCGACCGACCCGGCACTTGCGGCTCTCGTGACCGACGCCGCCCGGTACGTCCGTGCATCTCACGTCGCAGAAGACGGCAGTGTCCAAGTGACATTCGATGGTCCTGCGATCGAGCGGCAGATCATCGCGGCCGGGGGCAGCGTCTGGGATGCGGACCGCCCGTTCACGATCGTCGTGCTGAGCCCGCCCCCGACGGGCGCTGCGGACGACGCGGCGCTGCAAAGCCTCGAGGAGATCGCCGAGGGCCGCGGCCTGCCGGTCACGCTGGTGCCGATGGCTGTCACGGATTCGGACGGACACCCGCTGAGCAGCGATGCGCTGCTCACGAACGCTCAGCGCCTGGGCGGCGATGCGGTGCTGCTCGGCCGAGCGGACCCCACCGTGCCGGCCGGCAGCTGGCAGTGGACGCTTCTGACGGGTTTCTCCACTCAGAGCTGGAACGGAACGCTCGAGGACGGTATCAACGGGGCCGCGGATGCGCTCGCGAGAGTGCAGGGCAGCTCGCTGCCGCTGGTCGAGGAGAACGCGACGGTGGAGGTGACCGGTGTCACGACGCTCTCGGACTACGCGGCGGTGGAGCGCATGCTGGATGACCTCCCCGGCGTGCACCGCTCCGGGCTCGAGCAGGCCGACGGCCC
>JASHTA010000441.1 GCA_030040795.1 Gammaproteobacteria bacterium
TGTTCATCTTCAACTCCTTCGGCTCGGGGTTCGCCCCGCTCGTCATCGGGCTCGTCACCGACCGGGTGATCGGCTCGGAGGCGAGGCTCGGGCAGTCGCTCGCGCTGACGGCGGCCGTGCTCGGTCCGCTCGCGGTGCTCATCACGTGGTCGGCCCTGAAGCCCTACGCCCGCAGCGTCGCCGAGGCCGCGGCCCGGGATTAGAATCACACACCTCTATGTACACCACGAGCACCGCCATCCTCGAGGCCCTCCGCGAGGCCGGGATGGACTACATCTTCGCGAATCTCGGCAGCGATCACAGCGCCATCCTCGAGACGCTGGCGGAGGCGCATGCGGAGGGGCGGCGGAAGGATTACCCGACGCTCATCACCTGCCCGAACGAGATGGTGGCTTTGTCTGCGGCCCACGGCTTCGCGCAGGTGAGCGGGCGCCCCCAGGCCGTGCTCGTGCACGTGGAGTGCGGGACCCAGCAGCTCGGCGGCGCCATTCACAACGCCGCCAAGGGACGGGCGCCGGTGCTGATCATCGCAGGGATGTCTCCCGCGACGCTCGAGGGCGAAGCGCGGGGCAGCCGCAACGAGTTCATCCACTGGATCCAGGACGTGTTCGACCAGCGCGGCATCGTGCGCGGCTACATGCGCTACGACCACGAGATCCGCCTCGGCGCCAACGCGAAGCAGATCGTCCACCGCGCGCTGCAGTTCGCGTGCAGCGAGCCGCAGGGCCCCGTCTATCTCACCGCCGTGCGGGAGGTCCTCGAAGCGGAGGTGGAGCGCGTGAGCATCGACCGGAGCGCCTGGCCGCCGGTCTCGGCCGCGGCGCTTGCGCCGGAAGATGCGGCGCTCATCGCCAAGGCGCTCGCGAGCGCCCGGCGCCCGCTCATCGTCACGACGTATGCGGGCCGCAATCCTGCTGCGGTCGCCGAGCTCACCCGGCTCGCGGGCCGGCTCGGCGTGGGCGTGCTCGACTCCGTTCCGAGCAGCGTCAATTTCCCGCAGGGCGATCCGCTCTATCAGGGCAGCCAGTGGAACGAGAAGCGCCAGAATCCCGCGCTCGCCGAGGCCGACACGATCCTCGTCATCGACAGCGACGTGCCGTGGATCCCCCAGATCAACCGGCCGAGCGCGAGCGCACGCATCCTGCACATCGACACCGATCCTCTGAAGCAGCAGATGCCGCTCTGGTACATCCATGCCCGCCACATCTTTCGCGCCGACGCGGGGCTCGCGCTCCGGCAGATCAATCGGGAGCTCGACTCGATGTCGCTCGATGCCGCGGCGGTGCGGGAGCGCACGGCGCATTACTCGCGACGCCACGCCGAGTGGCGCGGCGAGCTCGAGCGGCTGGAGCGTTCACCGGCGGAAGGCCTGACCGCTGAATATCTCACCGCGCGCATTCGGCACGCGATCGGAGAGGACGCGATCGTGATGAGCGAGGGCGTCACGAACTTCCACGTCATTTCGAATCACGCCGGCCGCGTGCGGCCGGGGACGCTCTTCACGCAGGGCGGCGGCTCGCTCGGCTGGAACGGCGGGGCGGCGGTCGGCGCGAAGCTCGCGCGGCCCGACGCCCTCGTCGTCGCGCTCACGGGTGACGGCTCGTACCTGTTCTCGGTTCCCTCCGCCGTACACTGGATCGCACGGCGCTATCGCACGCCGTTCCTGCAAGTGGTCTACAACAACCGCGGCTGGCGTGCGCCGAAGTTCTCGATGCTGGGCGTGCACCCGGAGGGATACGGGAGCCGCGCGCGGGCTGAGGATCTCGACGTGAGCTTCGATCCCTCGCCCGATTACGCGGGTATTGCCGCCGCCGCTGGCGGCGCGCTCGCGCAAACGGTGCGGACCCCGTCAGAGCTCGACGCCGCGCTCGATCGGGCGCTGCACGCTGTGCGCGAAGAGAAGCGCTGTGCCGTAATCGATGCTTGGCTGCCGCACTTGTAGGCGAACCGCTAGAACCTCGGGCGTCTACAGATGGTTGTTGATTCACGCCCCTCCGCAAGAGCCACTGATCGAGTCCCGTTTGAAACGGCCGAGGCGCTGCCGGCGCCATGCCTGCGCCGATTCGTTGCGCGATACGGCGCGTATCGAGCGCAGGCGGCCGATCTCGGGGCATCGCACGGCTTTCCGTCGCGATACGTGACGCTCATGATCGGACTCGGGAGTCCGTTCCAGGTTGCGGGAGCCGGCTCGTTCACGTCGTTCGTTGCAGGGTTGCGCGAGCGCGCGGTACTGGTCGAAAGCTCCGGTACGATCGCCGGGATCCATCTCTTTCTCGACCCGCTCGCCACGCGCGCAATTCTCGGCTGTCCGGCAAGCGCCCTTGCGCACGAAGTCATTTCGCTCGCTGACGTGGTCGGTACCCGCACCGATGCCGAGCTAAACGAGAGACTGCATGAAGCCCATACATGGGAGGAGTGCTTCGCTGTGGTCGACGATGTGCTGCAGCGCAGGCTCCTCCAGAGCGCGCCGCCTCGCGAGGTCGGCTTTGCCTGGGGTCGTATCGCCGCCGGGCACGGCCGTGGTCGCGTCGAATCGCTTGCCGCCGCGATCGGCTGGAGCCGCCGCCATCTCACCGAATGCTTTCGGCACGAGGTGGGAATTACTCCCAAAACTCTCGCGCGCATCGTGCGGTTCGAGCACGCCTGCTCGCTACTGCGATACGGTCCTCGCGATCTGGCCGGCGTTGCGGTCATGGCGGGCTACCATGACCAAGCCCACATGACCCATGAATGGCAAGCTCTCGCCGGCTGCACACCGAGGGCATGGATCGCCAGGGAGCTCCCATTCTTACAAGACTACGAATTTATTCCCTTGGATCCTGATGCAGGCGGGTGACACACAATTTCGTAGCCGCGCCAAGGGAGACTGGAGAGCCGATGAGCGACCTGCAACGTATCGATACCTCAGGGCAATATGTCGCGATCAGTCGCGAGCTCAGGATGACAGCTCATCCAGCACGCCGTGGTCCCGAGCCGCGTACGAACGGACTCACCATTGGCATCGTCGCGCTGTCTCGCGACCCCCCACATGGCGGCGAGATGCATCCAGATGGCGATGAATTCGTCTGCGTTCTCGCCGGCAGCGTCAGCGTAACGATCGATTCCGCGCCCGAGCCGATTACGCTTGGACCGGGCGAGGCCTGCATCATTCCGAAAGGCGAATGGCATCGCGTGCACCTTCTCGAGCCGACACGGCTGCTGCATATCACGCCCGGCCCCGGTGGCGCGCACCGTCCCGTGCCCGCTGCGAGAACGGCGGCTCGCTGACGAGGCACTGTAGCCGAGGCGGTCTGCGCCCGCAGATCGCAGTACTTCAGATGGAAGGAGATCGCTCCATGACGGCTCCGTGGCTCCCCGATGGTTTTCATACGATCACTCCGAACATCATCGCCGAAGACGCGGAGCGAGCTGTCGACTTTCTGAAGCGAGCATTCGGTGCAACCGAGAGCTACCGATTGACCTTATCGGACGGAAAGATTACCCACTGTGAGCTCAGGATCGGCGACTCGGTCATCAATGTCGGGACGGCAATGGAGGGCTGGCCTGCTCACGGTCTCATCGCTCAGATATTCGTCGAAGCGCCGGACGCACTGTTCGAACGTGCGGTACGGGCCGGGGCAGCGGTGATGATGCCGATGACCGACATGTTCTTCGGCATACGCGAAGGGCGCGTTTCGGACTCGTACGGAAACGTGTGGATAATCGCAACTTTGAAGGAGCGATTGACCCCGGACGAGATGCAACGACGGCTTGTGGCAGAAGGCTATTGACGCCGCAGAGCCTGCCATCCGCATTTCGCAACGGAATTCCTGTGCGCGGCCGCTCCGGTGCGAGCCGCGAATCGTCGGAATCAGCTCGGCGTCGCAGGACGACTGCAGTTGATTTCCCAGGGGATGCCGACGCGTTTTTATAACAGTCCCTTAATCGGCTTCTCTTTGAGAGTTAGGGATATATATAATAATTTATCCATGTCCCCACATCCGAGCGTCGCCGCAGTGAACGAGACCATCGTGGGGAGGACCGCAGAGCGGCACGAGCTTGCGGAGGCTTACGCGTCATCCCAGGCGGAATTCGTAACGGTCTATGGGAGACGTCGCGTCGGGAAAACGTTTCTTGTCGTGAATTCGCTTCAGGGTCGGAAGGGGGCGTACTTTGAGACCACCGGAATCAAGAATGGCTCGCTGCGGGTCCAGCTGGAGCGGTTCTCCCAGGAACTGGGACGCGGCTTTTTCAAGGGTGCGCCTTTGCAGGTATCAGGCAATTGGATGCGTGCGCTTCAGCTGCTGACAGACGCAATCGCAACACTGCCGAAGTCGCAAAAGATCGTGCTGTTTTTTGACGAGCTGCCCTGGCTCGCGACACCCAAGTCCGGCATATTGTCGGCTCTCGAGTACTTTTGGAATCGTCACTGGGTCAACGATCGACGTATCAAGCTCGTCGTCTGCGGCTCCTCGGTGGACTCGAAAGCAGGTGTTCCTGGCTTTCATTGCTGCGCACGGTGTTGAAGAGACTCTGTATGCGGATGAGCTGATTGACAACGTAGTCACGTTGGCCGATCTGTTTTGAGCGGATGCACGCGAATGGCAGATTCTTTTACTCCAGGTGGGCGGGGCATCCTCGGCGAGAATCGCGCTCTGCCAGTTCATCGTCTTGTACAAAAGGGAGCTTTAGCGCTGTTCATGAAAGCCGAGAATGAACGCGGCGAACAGACCTCCCACCAAAAGTCCGGCGGCAATGTACCGCCATGTCCCGATCCTGACAGAGCGAGTCGGATCGGCTGAGAGTCGGTTACGGACTCGCGATAGCATTAGGAGTGTAAAACAAATGAGACCGAGTAGCGGCCAGGCTGCGGCATCGCGCCAATCAACGGGAGACCGAGTCAGCGCGTGGTACAGATTGATGAACCAACCCACTAGGAGCACCACAGCGAGCAGGCTGTAGAGACGCGCGACGGTCAGGACTTTCATTTTCACGCCCTCAAGCCGTTGTGATGGGCTCGAGACTTTAGCTTAGCA
>JASHTA010000442.1 GCA_030040795.1 Gammaproteobacteria bacterium
GTCCTGCATCGCAGAGACGTGCTCGCCCGCGCGGTGGCGATGGAGATCGAGCATCTGAAGCTCGGTGCGCGCGACCGCATCTACGTTCCCTCTCCGCTCGCGCATCAAACGGGCTTCCTGTACGGCATGTGGCTCGCGCTGACGCTCGGCGTCGCGCAGATCGTCCAGGAGACCTGGAACCCGGCGAGAGGTCTCGAAGCCCTGTCAAGCGGCGGCGGCACATTCGTACAGGCGGCGACTCCCTTTCTCGCGGATCTCGTCCAGGCCGTGGAGGACGGCGCCGAGCCGCCCCGGACGCTGCGCATCTTCGTCGCGACGGGCGCGGCGGTGCCCCGTTCGCTCGCCCGCCGCGCGACCGAGACTCTGCGAACGGCGGTTTGCGGCGCCTTCGGCACCACCGAAGGCTGTCTGGCCACGCTTTCCTCGCCGGACGATCCTCCGGGGAAAGCTTGGGGCACGGATGGACGCCCGCTGCGATCCATTCGCCTGCGCATTCGCGACGATGCGGGCAATGTGCTTGGTCCCGGAAAGGAGGGCCATTTCGAAACGCACTCGCCCACGATGTTCGAAGGCTATCTCGATCATCCGGAGTGGACGGCCGCGGCGTATACGCAGGACGGCTGGTACCGCACCGGCGATCTCGCGCTCATCGATGAGGCGGGCTGCCTGCACGTGACCGGACGCGTGAAGGACGTGATCAACCGCGGCGGGGAGAAGATTCCCGTCGCGGAGATCGAGCAGCTCCTGCATCAGCACGATGCCGTGAAAGAAATCGCCATCGTCGCGATGCCCGATGCGCGGCTCGGCGAGAGAGCCTGCGCGTTCGTGGTGCCGCGCGCGGGCGCCACGCTCGACTTTCCCGCGATGCAGCGGTTCCTCGACGAGCGCCGGGTCGCAAAGCCCTACTGGCCCGAGCGGCTGGAGGTGCTCGAGTCCCTGCCGAAGACGCCGTCTGGAAAGATCCAAAAGTTCCGTTTGCGCGAGCGCGCGAGAGCGCTCGCCTCCCCCGGCGCGGAGTGACCATGACCGACAACGAGTACGCCGCCCTCGAGGCGGAGATCGAAAGCTACATCCGCGGGCCCGCCGAGCGCTGGGCGGAGCGCATCGAGCGCGAGCATGCGGTCGCTCCGGAGCTGTGGGATGAGCTGCGCGAACGCGGCTACCTGAGTCTTGCGGCGCCGCCCGAGCTCGGGGGCCGCGGACTCTCGTTCACCCGCTACCTTGGGCTCATGGAGATCGTCGCGATGTCGCACGCGGCGATCCGCATGATCGTGCACGTCGTGAACGGCACGTGGCGCGCGCTGGACCGGTATGCGACCGAGGAGCAGCGCCGCCGGTTCGTCATTCCTTCCGTCAGCGGCAAGCTCAAGATCGCCTTCGCCCTCACGGAGCCGGGCGCGGGCACCGGCGCGGATCTGCGCTGCAGCGTCGAGCGTAAGGGTGACGCCTACCTGCTGAGCGGCGAGAAGCACATGATCACCTTCGGCTCGATCTGCGACTACTGGCTCCTGTTCGCCCGGGTCGCCGGCACGGTCGGTGCCGCCGGGACGGTCGCCCTGCTCGTGCCGCGCAACGTCGCGAACGCGCGCGTCGAGCGGATGCCGGAGTCCATGGGCGTGCGCGGCAGCGACCACGCGCGCATGAGCTTCGATCGCGCGCCGGTTCCGCTCTCGCACCGCCTCGGCGAGGAAGGCCAGGGCCTCGATGTGGCTCTCGGCGGTTTTCTCGCGCCGAGCCGCATCTCCGTCGGGATGAGCTGCGTCGGCCTCGCGCGGCGCGCGTTCGAGCTCGCCGTCGATCGCGCTCGCCATCGCGAGACGTTCGGCAAACCCCTCTACCGCCGGCAGGCGATCGGCTTCATGATCGCGGAGATGGCGACGGACATCGAGGCCGCACGCCGCCTGGTGCTGCATGCCGCGGGCGAGTGGGAGAAGGGCGGCCCCCAGGCCCAGAAGCTCTCCTCCATGGCGAAGCTCTACGCCACCTCGATGCTCCAGCGCGTGACGGACCAGGCGCTGCAGATTCATGGCGGCATCGGCTACTGGGAGCCGCATCCGATCGAGCGTGTCTACCGCGACGCGCGTGCGCAGCGCTTCGAGGAAGGCACCAACGAGATCCAGAAAACCGTCATCGCGCGCGAGGTGCTGCGCGAGACCGGCGGCCGCGAGGTATCGGACCCATGAGATTCACCGACAAGATCGCGCTCATCACCGGGGGGACACGCGGGATCGGCAAGGCGCTCGCGCTGACTCTCGCGCGCGAGGGCGCGACGCTGGTGCTCAACTACAAGCAGAAGGAGGACACTGCGCGCGCCGCGGTCGCGGAGATCGAATCTCTCGGCGCACGGGCGATCGCGCTCAAGGCCGATCTGGAGGAACCCGAGCAGATCGATTCGATGTTCCAGGAGATCGAGCGCCGCTTCGGGCGCCTCGACTGCTTCGTCTCCAACGCCGCCGCGAGCGCCTTCAAGCGCATCCTCGATCTCAACGTGCGCAACCTCGACCGGACCTTCGCGCTCAACGTGCGGGCGTTCGTGCTCGGGGCGATCCGCGCCGTTCCCCTGATGAAGCAGGGAGGCCGCATCGCCGTGCTCTCGAGCTACGGCAGCATCCGAGCCTATCCGACCTACGCCAATCTCGGCTCCGCCAAAGCCGCGATCGAAGCCTGGGTGCGGTACATGGCGATCGAGTTCGCGCCGTACGGCATCAACGTGAACGCGGTGAACGGCGGCATCATCGAGACCGACTCCTCCGCGTTCTTCTACAGAGTCCCCGGCATGCCGTCTCTCGAGGGCGTGCTCGACAAGGTGCCGAAGCGCCGGCAGGGCACGGCGCAGGAAGTCGCCGACGTAGTCGCTTTTCTCCTCGCGCCCGAATCCGAATACATCACCGGCCAGACCCTCGTGGTGGACGGCGGGCTCTCGATCGCATCGCCTCCGTTCCACGCCGACGCCTCGCCGCCGCTCGCTCTTCCGCCGTTCACTCCGCCGCCGCGCCCGGGGCGGGTTTGACCTGCCGCTTTGACCTGCCGCCATCCAGGCCATGTCCGACCCGCAGTGTCCAGGCTGTGTTTGACCACGCTCTCCGCCGCGGCCGGATCGGAACCCTCGAGCTGCCGAGCCGCATCATCATGGGCTCGATGCATCTCGGCATCGAGTCGGAGCCCGGCGGCGAGGCGCTAGCGGCGTTCTACGCCGAGCGGGCGCGAGGCGGCGCCGCGCTGATCGTCACCGGCGGCTCCGCAGTGAGCCGCGAAGGCGCCGGGGGGCGCCATTACAGCTTCATCAACGAGCCGCAGGATGAGTCGAAGCTACTGCGCACCGTGCGCGCGGTACACGATGCCGGGGGACGCATCGCCCTGCAGCTCTTTCATGCGGGACGCTACGGCTCGCCGGAGTACTTCGGGATCGAGCCGGTAGCCCCCTCGGCCGTGCCGAGCCGCTTCTCCCGCTGTACGCCACGCGCGATGACACCGGAGGACATCGCGCGCACGATCGAGGATTTTGCACGCGGCGCGCACCGAGCTCGCGAGCTCGGGTTCGATGCGCTCGAGATCATGGGCTCGGAGGGCTACCTGCTCAATCAGTTTCTCTCGCCGCTCACCAATCGGCGCGACGACGAGTGGGGCGGTGACTTCGAGCGCCGCGGACGCTTCCCCCTCGCTGTCCTCGACGCGGTGCGAGCCGCGACGGACGGTGCGTGTCCGGTGATCTATAGAATGTCCGGGACGGACCTGATGCCCGGCAGCACGACGGAGGAGGAGACACTCGCCTTCGCGCGCATGCTCGTCACCCACGGTGCCGATGCCATCGAGCTCGGTGTCGGCTGGCACGAGTCGTCCGTGCCGACCGTCCAGCTCACCGTTGCGCCGGGCGCTTGGGTCGGCTGTGCCGAGCAGATCAAGCGCGCGGTCCGCGCGCCGGTACATGGAGCGCCGGCCGCGCAACCGCCGCCGGTCATCGCGAGCACGCGCATCGGCACGCTCGAGCTCGCGGAGCATGTGCTCGCCGATGGCCGCGCCGACTTCATCTCCCTGGCGCGCCCCTTCCTCGCGGATGCGGCGATCGTCGCCAAGGCGCGCGCGGGACAAGCGGAGCGCATCAATCTCTGCATCGCGTGCAATCAGGCCTGCATCGACCGCTCGCTGCGCGATCTGACCGTGTCGTGCATGGTCAACCCTCGCGCCGGCCGCGAGTGGGAATGGCGCGAAGCGTCAAGCGCAGCCGGCGGCGGCCGCTCGTTCGCCGTGGTGGGGGGCGGCCCCGCCGGGCTCGAAGCCGCAAGGACCCTCGCGGAGGCCGGGGCGCGGGTCGTTCTCTACGAGGCCCAGCGCGAGCTCGGGGGACAGTTCCGGCTGGCGAGCCGCATTCCCGGCAAGGAAGATTTCGCGCGCACCATTGCCTACTTCGAGCGCGAGCTGCGCCGGCTCGGGGTCGAGATTCGACTCCAGCGCCGGATCGATGCCGGCTCGGTCGCCGACCTGGATCCGTACGGGGGCGTGATCGTCGCGAGCGGGGTCGTGCCGCGAAAGATCGCGCTGCCGGGCATGGAGCTGCCGATCGTGCATGAGTATCCCGACGCCCTGCTCCGTCCCGACGCGACGAGCGGGCTCGATCGCAGCGCGGGTGGCGAGGCCCGTTCCGGCACGAGCGGCGGACGGATTGCGATCATCGGTGCCGGAGGAATCGGGGTCGACGTGGCGCATTTCTACTCGCGCCAGGGACGGCCCGTCACGCTCATGTGCCGCGGAAACGTCATCGGCGAGCACATCGGCCGCTCGACGCGCTGGGTAATCCTGCGAGAGCTGCGCGAGCGCGGCGTCGAGATGCTGACGGGCGTCGCGTACGGACACATCGCTGCCGAAGGTGTCTGGATTCGAGACCGCGAAGGAGCCGAGCGGCTCATCGAGGCGCAGGCGGTCGTCATCGCTGCCGGGCAAGACAGCGAGGCTGCGCTCAGCGCGCTGCTCCAGCGCAGCGGGCGTCCGTGCCACGTGATCGGTGGAGCTCGAGCGACGGACGGTCTCGACGCAGTGCGGGCATTCCGCGAAGGCGCTCTCGCCGCGCGTGCGCTGCTCCGGGGCGATTCCTCGTCGGAGCCGCTTCCCGCCGGCGCGCCCCGGGACCGCTAGGTCGAGCGGCTCGCGCGGCCATGCTCCTGTAAATGTTGAGTCTCTCCGACGCTCAGGACCTTGATCTCGCGCTCCACGATGTCCACCTCGCTGATTGACGCCGGCTGCGGAGCAATCCGCCAGTACGCGGAAATCGGCTGATCGAGCAGCTGCAGCAGTACAGTGCGGATTCCGCTGTCGTGGCCGACGAGGACCACCGTATCGGCGGCGTGGCGCTCCAAAACCATTCGGATGACGTCTGAGGTGCGAGCGATCAGATCCTGCAGGGATTCTCCATCAGGGAATCGCACGAGGTGCGGCATCGCGAGCCAACGGTCGAAGAGTCGAGGCCACTCGGCGCGCACCTCGTCATGAGTCCGCCACTCCCAGGCGCCGTAGTGCAGGTCCATGAGACCCTCGAGCACGGTGGAGTCGACCCCCGCGGCGGCGGCGATCTCGCGGCCGGTCACGACGCAGCGCTGCAGGGGGCTCGTGTAGACCACGGCGGGCTGCCAGCGTGCCGCGATCCATGAAGCGACGGCGCGAGCCTGACGGCGTCCCTCGGCCGTCAGCGGCAAATCCCTGCGGCCCCGGAATCGCGGGGGATCGATTCCTTCGACGTGGCCGTGTCGCACCAGGAGAATTTTCGCCATGGCGGTCCAACCCCTTTCGGCTGAGTGCCCCGGGGATTGTATCGACAAGTCGGGCCTCTCGAGCCACCGACCGAGCGCGGCGCAAGCCGATCAACGAATTGCTCGGCATCCTGCGCAGCCCGGTATCATTGGCACCGGCGTACGGGAGAAGGACGGCATATGAGCGCTCACATCCGCGCAGTTCGCGCGCTCGAGATCCTGGATTCACGCGGTACACCGACCCTGCGCGTGTCGGTCTACCTGGACGACGGCACCGTCGGCACCTCGTCGGTGCCCTCAGGCGCCTCGACGGGCGAGAACGAGGCGGTCGAGCTGCGCGATGGCGACCCGAAGCGCTACGGCGGCAAGGGCGTGCGCAAGGCGATCGCCCATGTGAACGAGACCCTCGGCCCGCGGCTCGCCGGCCTCGATCCGGCACGGCAGTCGCTCATCGACCGGCTGATGATCGAGCTCGACGGCACACCGAACAAGGCGAAGCTCGGCGCCAATGCAATGCTCGGCGTCTCGCAAGCCGTCGCCCGCGCCGCGGCGCAGTCGAGCGGGCTGCCGCTCTATCAATATCTCGGCGGAGCGGGCGCGCGGCGCCTGCCCGTTCCCCAGATGAACGTGCTGAACGGCGGCAAGCACGCGGACTCGAGCCTCGACTTCCAGGAGTTCATGCTCATGCCGGTCGGAGCGCCGAGCTTCGCGGAGGCGCTGCGCTACGGCTCGGAGACCTTTCAAGCGCTGAAGCATCTCCTGCACGAGCGAGGGCTCAGTACGGCAGTGGGTGACGAAGGCGGCTTCGCCCCGGCCCTCTCGAGCAACGATGAGGCCTGCCAGCTCATCGTCGCCGCGATCGAGCGAGCCGGGTATCGCCCCGGCGAGCAGATTGCCATCGCGCTCGATCCGGCCTCGACTTCCTTCTTTGAGAACGGCCGTTACCGGCTCACACGCAGCCGCCAGGGAGACAAGACCGCGGCCGAGATGATCCAGCTCTACCGCAAGTGGGTGGATACCTACCCCATCGTGTCGCTCGAG
>JASHTA010000443.1 GCA_030040795.1 Gammaproteobacteria bacterium
CTGGAGCAAGCCGCGCTGCGGCCGCGCCAGAGGGCGGGATGCTCGAGAAGACGTGCGAGGCGTGGATCGGGAGCGGACATGGACCGGATGGGGCCGGAGGAACCGGTATGCCGGCGCGAAGCGCGCGGGCGAAACCATGGGCGAAGCGCCGCGGCGAGGGCAGCGCAAGCCATGACACCTACATGAGGCCGCTCGCCTTGCCTCGTCGCACCACCCCCACGACGACTCCCTCGACGATGAAATCCTGCTCTTTGAGATTCACCCGGATGGGCTCGAACTCGCTGTTCTCCGGCAGCAGCCACACGAGGGAGCCTTCCTGGCGGTAGCGCTTGACGGTGACCTCGCTTTCCAGGCGCGCGACGATGATCTGGCGGCTGCGGACTTCCGTCGTACGGTGCACGGCTACCAAATCCCCATCGAGAATCCCGGCATCCTTCATGCTCATGCCGGTGACCTTCAGGAGATAATGAGGGCGGGGCTGAAAGAGCGCGGGATCGATCTGAAAGCGGGCCTCGACGTTCTCTTCCGCCAGGATGGGCTTACCCGCGGCGACGCGGCCGATGAGCGGCAGACCCATCTGCTCGCGGATGGTGTCCTTCAGCTGTATGCCGCGTGAGGTGCCGGGGACGAGCGCAATGACACCTTTGCGCGCGAGCGCGCGCAAATGCTCCTCCGCCGCGTTGGCGGACCGAAATCCCAGCTCCCGGGCGATCTCTGCCCGCGTGGGAGGCATGCCCGTCTGGGTAATGAAGCGCTGGATGAGACGAAGGATCTGGGTCTGGCGGGGCGTCAGGTCGGACATGGCGAGAAACTGTGAGTTTATACAGATACTGTGATTATATCCAGATCGCCAGGTCACGCAAGGGGGAGTTACGACGTCATCGTCGTGGGCGCCGGTCACAACGGCCTCACCTGTGCCTGCTATCTCGCCCAAGCCGGTCTGAAGGTCTTGGTCCTCGAGCGCCGCAACCTCGTGGGGGGCGCCGCGGTCACCGAAGAGTTCCACCCCGGATTTCGCAACTCCACGGCCAGCTACACGGTGAGCCTGCTGCACCCCAAGGTGCTGCGCGACCTGCATCTCGCCGAGCATGGGCTCACTCTCATCGAGCGGCCGATGCAAAATTTTCTGCCGTTACCCGACGGCAGCGCATTTTGTGCCGGCCCCACGCTCGCCGATACGCTCGCGGCAGTGCAGCATCGGTCTCCTGCCGATGCGGCTCGCCTGCCCGCCTTTCACGCGATGCTCGAGCGCGTCGTCCACTTTCTGCGCCATCTTGTCCTCAAGACTCCACCGGCGCGCCTCCACGGTCCCCGCGACCTGTGGAGCCTGCTCGCCCTCGGGCGGGAATTGCGCCGCCTGCCGGCCGAGACGCAGCGCGACATCCATGAGCTGCTCACGCGCAGCGCAGGCGACCTGCTCGATGCGTGGTTCGAATGGGATCCGCTCAAGGCGCTGCACGGCTTCGACGCTGTCGTTGGAACCTTTCAAAATCCTTACGCGCCGGCGAGCGCTTATGGATTGCTGCATCACGCCTTCGGCGAAGTGAACGGAAAGCGGGGCGTGTGGGGCCATGCGCTCGGCGGCATGGGATCGATCACGCAGGCGATGGCTCGGGAGGCGGCTCGCCTCGGCGTTCAAATCCGCACCGATGCGCCCGTCGCGGCCGTTCTGACGGACCGCATCCGCGGAAACCGGCCTCGAGTATCGGGTGTCCAGCTCGCCGACGGCTCGAGGCTCGACGCCCGAATCGTCGCCGCGAACGTCAATCCGAAGCTGCTGTTTCTCGAGCTGCTCGCGAGGGAGACGCTTCCCGCGGAATTCAGGGCTCGAATCGAGCATTATCGCTGCGAGTCCGCAACTTTTCGGATGAACGTCGCTCTAACCGAGCTGCCGCGTTTCAGCGTTCTGCCTCAAAATGGCGCACATCATGGCTCTGGCATCATCATTGCACCCTCACTCGGCTATATGGAGCGTGCCTACGCCGACGCCCGCTCAACGGGATGGTCACGCGCCCCGATCGTCGAGATGCTGATCCCGAGCACCCTCGACCCGACCCTGGCTCCCCCCGGAGCTCATGTGGCCAGCCTCTTTTGCCAGCACTTCGCCTATACGCTGCCGAATGGCCGCAGCTGGCGCGACGAGCGCGAGCGCGCGGCCGATGCGATCATCGACACGGTCACGGACCATGCACCGAATTTCAGGCGCAGCATCGTCGGCGCCCTCATTCTCTCCCCCGCGGATCTGGAGGAGCGGTTCGGCCTCTTCGGCGGCGATATCTTCCATGGTGCGCACGGACCCGATCAGCTGTGGGCTGCGCGACCGGTGCTCGGCCACGGCAACTATCGGACCCCCGTTGCCGGCCTGTATGTTTGCGGATCCGGCAGCCATCCCGGCGGCGGCGTCACCGGCTTGCCTGGCCACAACGCGGCCCGGGAAATGCTACAGGATCGGCGCTCTACCTAGATGTCGCGGCGCACCGACACTTTTGAATGTCAACTAGTTGCAAATTGAGTCCAAATTTGATGCAGTTGCGTCGCTTGCGAAGGCTGGAGCGGAAGCACTACGCTTAATGGCTTCGCATTGTCCTGTTTCAGGGACTCCCGAACTCAACAACCCAGAAGGGGACGTTTGTCATGAAGAGCGCGATCGTAATGAGTATTGCCACCGCGGCCGCCGTGATCGGTCTGGCGGGCTGTCAGGACCTGAAGCCCTTGCAGGCGGACATCGCGGACCTCAAGTCACAGGTCGCCAAGCTGCAGACTGACGTGCAGGCGGCCAAGGCCTCCGCGGATCAGGCTGCCAGCTCGGCGCAGGCGGCCCAGCAGGCGGCGAGTGGAGCGCAGAGCACGGCCAATCAGGCTTTGGCCGCCGCTCAGGCCGCTCAGTCGGCGGTCGATGCCACCAACGAGAAGATCGATCGGATGTTCAAGCGCTCGGTCCAGAAGTAAGCGCAGTTTCCTTTCCGTGAGTGCTGCAGAGCGCCGCACGCGTGCGGCGTTCTGTCTTTCCTTATCCGTCCCTGGGGCCGAACAGGGGTGGGTTCACTTGCTCTCGGTATCGGCCTCCTAATCAGTACCGGACGAGCGCCGCGCCCCAGGTCACCCCGCCGCCGAACGCCTCGAGCAGCAGCAAATCGCCTCGCTTGATGCGTCCGTCGCGCACCCCAGCATCGAGCGCCAGAGGAACGGATGCCGCGGAGGTATTGCCGTGATCCTGCACGGTGACGATGACGCGCTCCATCGGCAAATCGAGCTTGCGGGCCGTCGCCTGAATGATGCGGATGTTCGCCTGATGAGGCACGAGCCAGTCGATCGCCGACCGATCGAGACGGCTTGCCGCGAGCGCCTCATCCACCACCTTGCCGAGGCTCGTCACGGCGACCTTGAAGACCTCGTTGCCGGTCATGGTGATCGCCTTGCGCCGCTCCTCGCTCGCGAATGCCGGCGTATCCCTCGAGACGCCTCCCGGGCAATACAGCATGTCCTTGTAACTGCCGTCGGCATGCAGATGGGTCGAGAGAATCCCCGGCCGCTCGGCAGGGCGCAGCACGACGGCGCCCGCGCCGTCGGCGAAGAGGATCGCGGTCGAGCGATCGCTCCAGTCCGTGATGCGGGAGAACGTCTCAGCCCCGACGACCAGCGCGCACGATGAATCGCTCGTGCGCACGAATTTGTCCGCGACCGCGAGCGCGTAGAGAAAGCCGCTGCAAGCCGCCTCGACGCTGAACGCGGGGCCGCCTGGGCGGCAGCCGAGGCGCTGCTGCAGCAGCACACCGCAGTTCGGGAAGACGTAATCGGGGGTCGAGGTCGCAAAGACGATGCAGTCGATGTCCTCGGGCCGCACACCCGCCGCCTCGATCGCGCGGCGCGCGGCCGGTTCGGCGAGATCGACCGTCGTCTCGTGGTCCGCGGCGATGTGGCGCCGCTCGATGCCGGTGCGGTCGCGGATCCAGGCGTCCGTCGTGTCCATCATGCGCTCGAGATCGCCGTTCGTGACGATCTTCTCGGGCAGGTGCGCCCCGGTGCCGGCAATTTGCGAATACATCAACACCCCTGAGGCGCGAATGCTTGGGCGATGTGCGCCGTCAACCCGCCGCGGGCCGCGTGCGCGCCCAGCTCCACCGCGCGGGCGAAGGCCATCGCATCGGCGTGGCCGTGGCTCTTTACGACGACGCCGCGCAGCCCGACCATGCACGCGCCGTTGTACTGCCGCGGATCGAGCCCTGCGGCGAGCCGCCGCAGAACCGGCTTTGCGATCCAGCCGGCGAGCGCGCCGCGCATCGACGATTGAAACTCCCGGCGCGTGCGCGCGACGATCAACCTTGCAAGGCCTTCCATGGTCTTCAGCGCGACGTTGCCGGTGAAGCCATCCGTGACGACCACGTCCACCTCGCCCGAGAAGATGCCGTCGCCCTCCACGAATCCGACGTACCGCACGCTGCCGCCGCTCGTGAGCAGCGCGTGCGCGGCCTGCACCACCTCGTGACCCTTGATGTCCTCCTCGCCGATATTGAGAAGACCGACGCGCGGCGCGTCGATGCCGTAGAGATCGCGGGCGACGATCGATCCCATGCTCGCGAATTGATACAGCTGCAAAGGCGTCGCGCCCGTGTTGGCGCCGAGGTCGAGCATGTGCGTGTGGCCCCTCGAGGAGGGTATCGCCGACATGATGGCGGCCCGCTCGACGCTCGCGACGGTTTTCAGCACGAAATGCGAGATGGCGGTCAGCGCCCCGGTATTCCCGGCGCTGACGCAGGCGGCGGCGCGGCCCTCCTTCACCAAGTTCAAGGCGATGCGCATCGAGGAGTCCCGTCCGCGGCGCATTGCCGTCCGCGGCGCCTCGTCCATGGCGATGACCTGCGAAGCGGGAACGATCTCGACGCGGTCCTTGAGCGCATTCGGCAGCTTCTCGAGCCACGGCGCGATGTCCGCCGGCATGCCGACCAGCAAGGCGCGGAGGTCGTCATCCTCCCGCAGCACTCGCAGGGCACCTGCCACGCGCTCCTGCGGCGCGCGATCGCCGCTCATCACGTCGATCGCGACTACCAACACACGAACGCTCGACTCATGGAGCGCAACGTGCCCCCCGATCCGCGAGTCGCGGCGCTTACTCCTGCTCTTCGGCGTCCGGTGCCTTCTCGATCACGCGGCGCCCGCGGTAGAACCCGTCCGGCGTGATGCAGTGACGCAGGTGCGTCTCGCCCGATTGCGGGTCGATCGAGAGCGCGGGTTTGCTCAGGGCGTCGTGCGAGCGGTGCATGCCGCGGCGCGACGGCGTCTTGCGGCTTTTCTGAACGGCCATTGATGAAGTCTCCGAGTTGTCTAGTGCCTGCGTTTTAACAGCTCATCCAGCCGTTCAAACGGTCGATGTCGCGGCTCCGCCGCCGGCCCCACCGTCGCCGCCGGCTCCGGCGCCGGAGCCCGCGCCGCGCACTCCGCTGCCCCGTGCAGTGGAACGATCGGCAGCGCGAGGAGCAGCTCCTCTTCCACCAAGTCCCGCACGCTGATCCGGTGATCCGGCGCGAGGATCGTCTCGAGTCCCTCGGGCACGCGGTCGGCTTCCCCTGCGTCGGCGACCAGAGCCACTCTGCCGCCGCTTTCCACCGGGCATGCGAGCGGCGCAAGGCACCGCTGGCAAGTGAGCTCGGCTCGCGCCGAGATCTCCACGTCCGCAACGGGTACTCCGCGCTCGCGGCCGAAGCGCACGCGCCCCGTCGCGCAACCCTCGGCGCGCGCGAGCTGCGGCCGAAGTCGTGGAAAATCGGCGATCGCGATCGTGAACTCGAGGCTGACTCGCCCGTCGGCCAGCAGGTCGATGTCACGCGGCTTCGACCAGTCCTCCGACATGGGGCGCGTATGATAGGTAGCGACTCCCTCCAAGTCAAAGCGCTCGTTCTCGCTTAAGCTATTGTTTCTCGTAGGTGAATTGTGACGGTCCCCGCGCGCCTGATCCTCGCCTCCACCTCGCGCTATCGCCGGGGCCTGCTCGAGCGGCTCGGCCTCGAGTTCTCGGTGGAAGCCCCGCAGCTCGAGGAGACTCCTGCCGCCGGCGAGCCGCCGCCCGCTCGCGCCATGCGGCTCGCGCTGGCAAAGGCGCAGGCCGTCGCGCAGCGCCATCCCCAGGCCGTGATCATCGGCAGCGATCAGGTGGCGGCGGTGGGTGATTCCATCCTCGACAAGCCGGGCGATGCAGTGCGCGCTCGCGCGCAGCTCACCCGGCTGAGCGGAGCGACTGCGCTCTTCTACACGGCATGCGCGGTCCTTTGCTTCGACAAGGCATCGAGGGCAACGCACCTCGATACCACCCGGGTCGCGTTCCGCCCGATCACTTCCGAGGAGATCGAGCGCTACGTCGCGCGCGAACGACCCTTCGATTGCGCCGGCAGCTTCAAAGCCGAGGCCCTCGGCGTGAGCCTGCTCGAGCGCATCGAAAGCCAGGATCCGACGGGACTGATCGGCCTGCCGCTCATCTGGCTCGCAGCGGCGCTCCGCGGGCTCGGGTACGACGTGCCGTAGGAGGCGGACCGGAGACCGCGGATAACCGGTCCAGAACGGCGCGAAGCTCCGGCGGCAGCGGTGCGCTCGCGCTGAACGGCCCGTCTCCGGGCCACTCGAAGCTCACCGTATGGGCGTGCAGGAACATGCGCTTGAGGCCGAGCTCGCGCATGTGCAGGTTGAAGGCTTCATCCCCGTACTTCTCGTCGCCAGCCACGGGATGTCCGGCATGCGCGGCGTGCACTCGGATCTGATGCGTGCGGCCGGTATGCAGGAAAACCTCGACGAGCGTCGCCACGTGGCTGGATCCGGGCGTGCCGAAGTACTGCAGCGGGCGGAACTCGCTTACGGAGGGCTTGCCGTCGGGGTGCACCTTGACCGTGCGCTCGCCGCCGACGCGCAGATCGGTGCGCAGCGGCGCCTCGATGTGCTTGCGGCCGGCATCCCAGTGCCCCTTGACGAGGGTGAGGTAGCCCTTCTCGAAGCGGCCCTCGCGCAGCAGCTCGTGCAGCGCTCGAAGGCTGCTCGCCTTGCGCGCGACGAGGAGGCAGCCGCTCGTATCGCGATCGAGCCGATGAGCCAGCTCGAGCTCCTCTCGAGGACGGGATGCGCGCAGCGCCTCGATGACGCCAAGGCTCACGCCGCTGCCGCCATGCACCGCGATCCCCGCGGGCTTGTCGAGCACGATCAGCCGCTCGTCCTCGTACAGGACCGCGCCCTCGAGCGCCTCGAGGAGCCGGGGTGACGTTCGCGCGGGGCCCGGCGCGGGCTCGATGCGCACGGGAGGCACCCGGACGCTGTCATGCCACTTCAGGCGCTGGTCCGGTTTCGCCCGGCGGCCGTTCACCCGTACCTCGCCGCGCCGGACGAGGCGGTACACATGGCTGCGCGGCACTCCGCCGAGCAGCCTCATCAAGAAGTTATCGAGCCGCTGACCCGCCCGCTCCTCGCTCACCTCGACGTGGCGAACCGCCTCGCGCACCGATCCTTCCTGTGACATCACCGCATCATTCTCAACGTAAGGTATTGTTTCTACAGTGGTCTCAACGCTATACTCGGCGCGCCGTCCGAGGTAGGGCGGTCAATGGCCGGCGGCTCGCGCCGCGGTCGATGGTAACGGGCTCCACGAGAAGGGGGCAGACACGCGTTCACCGCGTGCGTCCATTATCGCGGATGCGCATCAGTTGGTCCTCGGTATCGAGGCCATCGCGTTTGGGCCAACAAGGCCGCTGCGCCGCTCTTTCCGCGAGGCGGAAACCCTGGCGCGCCGTCGGTTGAGCAACAGAAGGTTTCGGCGCATCGCCCGCTTGCGGGCGGATCCGAGGTCATGAACATCGAGACTCGAGCGCCCTCATTCCTTGGTGTCATGCCGCGCTTGCGGCGTGCCATGTCGCACTGCTCGTCGTCAACGGGCATGCGGCCTCCCGCCGCCCCCTTGTCGGCCCCTTCACAGCTAGTAGGGCCGCATGAAAAGAATGCTCGTCAACGCTATCCAGCAGGAAGAACTGCGGGTTGCTCTGGTTGATGGCCAGAAGCTTTACGATCTCAGCATAGAGCTCCCCTCGCTGGAGCAGAAAAAGGCAAACGTCTACAAAGGCCGAATCTCCCGGGTCGAGCCCTCGCTCGAGGCCTGTTTCGTCGATTACGGCACCCCGCGGCACGGATTTCTACCCCTCAAGGAGATCTCCAAGGACTATTTCCTGAAGCCGCCCCAGGGAGGACGCCTCAACATCCGGGAGCTGCTCACCGAGGGCCAGGAGCTTCTGGTACAGGTGGAGAAGGAGGAGCGCGGTAACAAGGGAGCGGCGCTCACCACGTTCGTGAGTCTCGCCGGACGGTTCCTGGTGCTCATGCCGAACAATCCCCGCGCCGGGGGGGTCTCACGCCGCATCGAGGGCGAGGACCGCGACCAGATGCGCGAGGTCATGAGCCAGCTCTCCATCCCGGACGGTATGGGCGCCATCGTCCGAACCGCGGGCGTCGGGCGCTCCGTCGAGGAGCTGCAGTGGGACCTCGACAATTTGAGAACGCAGTGGGAGCAGATTGCGGCCGCCGCGAAGGACCGGCCGGCGCCCTTCCTGGTTTATCGCGAGAGCGACGCGGTGACCCGCGCCCTGCGGGATTACTTGACGGACGACGTGGGCGAGATTCTCGTCGACGACACCGCAGCGTTCCAGAAGGCCCAGGAGTACATGCAGCGCTTCATGCCTCCGGAGGCGCAGCGGCGGCTCAAGCAGTACGGCGACGATATCGCCCTCTTCACTCGCTTCCAGATCGAGAGCCAGATCGAATCGGCCTACGCGCACAAGGTCCAGCTTCCCTCGGGCGGCAGCATCGTCATCGACTACACCGAGGCGCTCGTCTCCATCGACATCAACTCCGCGCGAGCGACGCGCGGCAGCGACATCGAGACCACCGCGCTCAACACCAACCTCGAGGCGGCGGACGAGGTCGCGCGGCAGCTGCGCATTCGCGACATCGGCGGCCTCATCGTCATCGACTTCATCGACATGGAGTCGCCGAAGAACCAGCGCGACGTGGAGGATCGCCTCCGGGATGCCGTGAAGATGGATCGCGCGCGCATCCAGATCGGGCGCCTCTCGCGCTTCGGCCTGCTCGAGATGTCGCGGCAGCGGCTGCGTCCCTCGCTCGGGGAGTCGAGCCACGTCGTCTGCCCGCGCTGTGTCGGCATCGGCAGCATCCGCAGCGTCGAATCGATGGCGCTCGCCATCCTGAGGCTGATCGGCGAGGAAGTCCGCAAGGAACGAACGTCGCGCGTGATCGCGCAGGTTCCGGTCGCTGTCGCGACCTATCTCATCAACGAGAAGCGCGACTGGCTGCGCACGCTCGAGGACAAGAGCGACGCCGAGCTGCTCATCGTCCCCAACCCCAACATGCAGACTCCCGAGTACACCATCCGGCGAGTTCGGGACGACGAGGCCGAGCTCCCCGAGAATCGGCAGCTGAGCTATCTGATGCCAACGGCGCCCGAGGTAGCGGACCCGACGAAGGAGAAGAAGCCAACGTCCGAGGTTGCAGCGGTTGCAGGCATCCTGCCGGCGACACCCGCTCCGATCCCGGCGCAACCCGCAGCGGCTCCCGCTTCGCAGCCCACGACTCCGGCCGAGGCTCCGCCCGGCCTCTGGCAGCGCCTCAAGCGCTGGTTCAGCTCCGACACGGCGAGCCGTGCGTCCGAGACTGCGCCTTCAGCAGTATCGGCGGCTGCCGCGTCCGTGGAACGTTCTGAACGGAGCGGTCGCACGGATCGGGATGGCCGGCGAGGAGGATATCCCCAGCGCTCGCGGCGACACGGGTCGGCCGGCGGGCGCGATCGCATGGAGCCGGCGGGCTACCGGGGCCGGGATCGGAGTGATCGAGGTGACCGCGGTGACCGCAGCGATCGAGACCGCAGCGATCGGGACCGCGGCGATCGGGACCGAGCCCGGGATCGCGGTGGCGAGCGCGAGCGCCCGCCCACCTCGCAGCCGAGCGAATTGGCGGTGCACGAGGCGGGCACGGAGAACCGCTCCCAGCAGGGTATGCCCGATCAGGGACGAGGCGAGCGTGGCCCAATGGGCGAGCGAGGCGAACGCCGCGGCAGACGTGGGCGCCGCCGTGGGCGACGCGGCGGCTCGATGCACGATCGTCCCGCAGGCGGCATGGGCGGCGATGCGGGTTCGGCCGCGGAGCCGTCCGCGGGCAATGGCAACGATGCCGATGAGCAGGGACGCAGCAGCGCCCCCGCCCCACGGGAAGGCGGCGGGAATAGCCAGGAGCAGCAGCCGCGTTCCGAGCCCGTACAGGAATCCCTGGCGGCCTCAGGGGCGAGCGGCGATGAGCACCGCCCCATCGCGCACTTCGAGCCGAGCCCCCCGCTGGAGGGCATTTCCGGCCGCCCTGGGGGCCCTGGGGGCCCTGGGGGCAAGCCTTATGTCGTATGGTCGTCCGCACCGCCCGAGGGCACCCCGCATGACCCTGGGCGGGATGAGGGAGGAGGCTGAGCGGGGCCAAGCGCGGGCGGTCTCAGGCCAGCGCGGGCGGTCAGGCCACACGGGGGCGTCAGGCCGTGCGGGCGTTAGGCCGTGCGGGCGTCAGGCCGCGCGGACTTGCTCGCGCAGGTGTCGGATGAGCGCACGCGAGGCTGCCTCGATGAGATCCAGCACTTCCTCGAAGCCGTTCGGGCCGCCGTAGTACGGGTCCGGCACTTCGAGGACGTCGGTGTCCTGGACGTATTCCAGGAAAAGTCGCACACGCTCCCGCGCCGCGCGTGGAGCGGCATGGCGAAGCGCGGACCAGTTGCTGCGGTCCATCGCCAGGATGAGATCGAAGCGCTCGAAGTCCAGCGGCTCGATCGTCCGGGCACGGCGTCCCGACATGTCGTAGCCACGCCGGCGTGCCGCTTCCTGCGCGCGTGCGTCCGGTGCACTTCCCACGTGGTAGTTGGCCGTTCCCGCCGAATCGATCGAGACGTGGAGATCCGGCGCCTCACGCGCAGCGAGGGCGCGGAATACGGCCTCCGCCGTAGGCGAGCGGCAGATATTCCCGAGGCAGACGAACAAGATTCGGACCGGCTTGGGGTCCACCGGGAGTCCATCCTTCCGTCGGCGGGCGACCGACCGTACGTTTCGCGCCGAAACTAGCAACGTGCTTGGGCCGAATCAATCCCCGCCCGCTTCGAGCAGCGCTCTCACCCGCTCGAGGTCGTGCGCGGTGTTCACGTCCGGGCCCGGCCGCTCCGCGGCCTCCGCCACGACGATGCCAAAGCCATTCTCCAGCGCACGAAGCTGCTCGAGCTTCTCGCGCCGCTCGAGCGGAGTCGGCGCCAGGGCGGCGAGCTGCTTCAGCGCGCCCACGCGATACGCATAGAGACCGATGTGCCGCCGAGCGCCGGCGAAGCTGCGTTGGCTCGCAAGGCCGGCCGGTGCGCCGTCGCGGTCCCACGGGATCGGTGCGCGGCTGAAGTAGAGGGCGCGATCGCGCCGGTCGACGACCACCTTGACAACGCTCGGATCCAGCAGCTCCTCGAGCGTCGCGGCAGCGCTTGCGAGCGTCGCGATGGCCGCCCAGGAGTGGCTCTCGAGCAGAGCGCTCACCTGATCGATGAGCGCGGGCGGCATGAGCGGCTCATCGGCTTGCAGGTTGACGACGATATCCTCGTCCGGCCAGCGCCGCAGCCAAGCGACCTCTGCAATGCGATCCGTTCCCGAAGGATGGGCGGCCGCCGTCATCACCACCTGCGCGCCGGACAGTTCCGCCGCGCGCGCAATACGCGCATCGTCGGTGGCGACGAGCAGCTCGCCGGCGCGCGATGCGCGCGCACGCTCGCAGACCCACTGCAGCATGGGCTTGCCCGCAAGCGGCAAGAGCACCTTCCCCGGCAGGCGCGTGGACTCGTACCGCGCGGGCACGACGACGCGGAACACGTACAGCCGCTACCGCTCGAGCAGCGGATCGTCCGCTGCGAGCTGGCGCGCTTCCTCCTCCAGCATCACCGGCACTTCGTCCCGGATGGGATAGGCCAGCCGATCGATCCGGCACACGAGGGCGCTCTGGTCGCGACGGTATTGCAGAGGTCCCTTGCAGACCGGGCAGGCGAGAATCTCGAGCAGTCGCGTGTCCATCGGCGCACTCTACCGCTTGTGCCCGCTGCCTGCATCGCTGCGCCGCGCGGTCGCATCGATCCGCGGCACGGCCGCATCGATCCGCGGCGCGGCCGCTTCGATCTTGCCGCAAACCAGGTCGAGCAGCGCGCTCGAATCCGCCTCATCGAAATGAGCCGTCACCGGGACGTACCACATGCGCCGCGTTGCCAGCCCCGAGCACCGCACGGCGTCCTTCTCGGTCATCAGAATGGGTAGATCGTCGGAGAACGCGAGCTCCCCGGAAGCAAAGGGGTGATGATCGGGGAAGGGATGCCGAATCAGATCGAGACTGCGGCTCTCGAGGTCGCGAAAGAAGCGCGCGGGATTGCCGATACCCGCCACGGCGTGCACGCGCCCGGGGCGGAATGCCTCGAGAGGCTGGGCAGATCCGGTGCCGTCCACTCGATGCGCAAGGCCAAGCGCGAGGCTCATTCTGAGCATTCGGCTTGCGCCGCTCGTGAGGTCTGCCCTGCGCACTGGGTCCGCGCCGAGCGCCAGCCCCACGACGAGCGCGTCCCGCGCAAGCAAGGCGTCCTCGAGCACCCCATTCACGACAATGAGGTCCGCCTGCCGCAACCGCGAGGCCGGCTCCCGCAGAGGACCTGCCGGAAGCAGGCGTCCGTTGCCGAGACCCCGCGCTCCGTCAACGAGCGCGATCTCGCAATCCCGCGCCAGACGCAAATGCTGCAATCCATCGTCGGAGAGAATGACGTCGACAGGCTCTTTGGCAACCTCCCGAGCGGCGGCCACTCGATCCTCCGCGATGACCGTGATGCAACCGGTGCGCCGATGGATGAGCAGAGGCTCATCGCCCACCTCTTCCCAGGGCGAGTCGGTCCGCACCCTCCGCGGACCTCGGCGGCCAGATCCGCCGCTCGAGCGCCGATAGCCTCTCGCGATGACCCCAGCCTGAATACCTCGCTCCCGCAGCTTCTCGACGAGCCAGACGGTGAGCGGGGTCTTACCCGTTCCGCCCACCGTGAGATTGCCGACCACTACCACGGGCTTGCCCGCCGCATGCGCTTGCAGCCAGCCCCGCTCGTAGGCCGAGCGGCGCGCGCGCACGACGGCTCCATAAACCCACGCGAGCGGTTGCAGCAACGATGGCTGCCGTGCCGGCCGATACCAGAGCTCCATCAGACGCCGCTCCATCCGCGATCAGTCGCTGAACTGCAGGCGGTAGAGCTGCGAGTACAGCCCACCGGCGGCCAGCAGCTGCGAATGCGTGCCGCATTCGACGATCTTGCCGGCGTCGAGCACGACGATGCGGTCGGCTTGCTCGACCGTCGACAGCCGATGCGCGATGACGAAGGTGGTGCGGTTGCGGACGAGCTCGCCGAGAGCCGCCTGAATGTGGCGCTCGGCTTCCGTATCCAGAGCGGACGTGGCCTCGTCCAGAATCAGGATGGGGGCATCCTTGAGCAGAGCGCGCGCGATGGCGATGCGCTGGCGCTGTCCGCCCGAGAGCAGCGCACCCCGATCGCCGACGAGTGTGTCGAGACCCTTTGCCTGGCTGAGGGCGAACTCCAGGACGTGCGCGGCCTCGGCGACCCGCTCCATGGCGTCGGGCGCGATGTCGCGCCCGAATGCGATGTTGTTGCGGATGGTGTCGTTGAAGAGGACCACATCCTGCGAGACGACTGCGATCTGCTCTCTCAAACTGCGCAAGTCGTACTCGCGGATGTCGCGTCCGTCGATGCGAATGCTCCCCGAGGTTACCTCGTAGAACCGCGGCAGAAGGCTCACCAGCGTCGACTTGCCGCTCCCCGACCGTCCGACGATCGCGATGCGCTCGCCGGCCGCGACTTCGAGGGAGACCTCGCTCAGCGCCTCCTCCGGGCTCCCCTCGTAGCTGAAGGAAACCCGATCGAGCGCCACGTTCCCGCGCACCCGCCCCGAGACGAATCCGCCGCCCACGGGCTCCGGTGGGATGTCGAGCAGCTCGAAGATGCTCTCGGCGGCGGCGATCCCCTGCTGCAAAGGTCCGGCGACTCCGATCAGCTGGCGCAGCGGCTGCGCGATCAT
>JASHTA010000444.1 GCA_030040795.1 Gammaproteobacteria bacterium
CAGGCGGACCGTCGTTACGACGATCACGACGAGAACGACAACCATACCTTTCTCTTCAGCGTCGATCGAGGGCTCGTGATCGATGCCGGCGTCGGCGGGAACGAGGCCCGCTTCATCAATCACTCCTGCGGCCCGAACTGCGAGTCGGTGATCGAGCGCCGCCGGGTGTTCATCGAGGCGATCCGCGACATCGTGCCCGGCGAGGAGCTCTCGTACGACTATCAGATCGGCCGGGAGCGGGGCGATCCGCCGAACGTCGATCAGATCTACGCCTGCCGCTGCGGCAGCGCGCAGTGCCGCGGCACCATGCTCTGGCCGCCACGTCGCGACCGTGCCGCCGGCGGGCGGAACCCTACCGCGTCCAAGACGCGCACACGCCGTGAGCCGGCTCGCCGACGCTGAGCAAGCGCAGCCCGCGCGCGCGGCCGTCATTGGCGCGCTCGGTGTCGTGTATGGCGACATCGGCACGAGCCCGCTCTATGCCTTCCAGCAATCGCTCGATGCCGCGGGCTCGGCGCGCCCGGCCGCCGTGCTCGGAGTCCTGTCGCTCATCTTCTGGGCCCTCGCTCTCTCGGTGACCCTCAAGTACGTCGTCGTGATGATGCGGGCCGACAACGACGGTGAGGGCGGCATCCTCGCGCTCTTCGCCCTCGCGCAACGGAACCTTCGGCAGTTCGGCGCCTGGCCGAAGATCGCGGTGAGCCTGGCGCTCGCCGGCACGGCGCTCTTCTTCTGCGACGCGCTCATCACGCCGGCGATGACCATCCTGAGCGCCGTGGAAGGCCTGGAGCTCGTGGATCCGGACTTCTCGAGCGCCGTCATCCCGATCACGCTGATCATCATCGTTGCGCTCTACGGCATCCAGAAGCGCGGTACCGCCCGCGTCGGCGGCGCGTTCGGGCCGATCATGGTCGTGTGGTTCGTGGCGCTCGGTGTCTCCGGGGCGCTCGCGATCGCCGCTCGGCCTGCGATACTCGTCGCCATCGACCCGGCCTTTGCGATCGCGCTGCTCACGCACCGGCCCGCCATGGCGCTCGCGATCATCGGGGCGGTGTTCCTCGCGATCACGGGCGGCGAGGCGCTCTATGCCGACATGGGCCACTTCGGCAAACGGCCGGTGCGCATCGCCTGGTTCGGGCTGGTGTGGCCGGCTTTGCTGCTCAACTACTTCGGGCAGGGCGCGCTGCTGCTCGGCGCGAGCGGGCCGGTCGCGAGACCCATGTACGCCCTGGTCGGCCAATCGCTGCTGCCGTTCATGCTGGCGCTCGCGACCGCCGCCAGCGTCATCGCCTCTCAGGCCGTGATTTCCGGGGCGTTCTCCGTCGCGCGGCAGGCGATGCAGCTCGACATGCTGCCGCGCATGCGCATCCTGCAGACCTCGGCGCTCGAGCAGGGGCAGATCTATGTCCCCGTCGTCAACTTCCTGCAGTTCGTCGCGGTCGTCGGCTTCGTGCTCGGCTTCCGCTCATCCGACGCGCTGGGCGGCGCCTACGGCGCAGCGGTCGTCGGCACCATGTTCATCACGACGCTGCTCGGCGCGTTCGTGGCGGTCACTCAGTGGGGCTGGCCGAAGTGGCGCGCGGGCGCGCTCTTCGGGCTGCTGCTCGCGATGGACCTCGTGTTCGTACTCGGCAACCTCACGAAGGTCGAGGCCGGGGGCTGGGTGCCCCTCACGCTCGCGCTCGCCGTGTTCATCGTGTTCTCGATCTGGCGCAACGGGCGGATCGATCTGCGCCATGCGCTCGGCCAGCTCGCCGTGCCGCTCGACCGGCTGCCCGCGCTCATCGACGGGGCGCGCCGCGTCGAGGGTACGGGCGTATTCCTCGCGAGCCATCCCGGATTCGTTCCCTCGGCGTTGTTGCGCAACATCGAGCACAACAAGGTCGTCCACGAGCGCAGCCTGATCCTCAACTTCGAGATCATGCGCACGCCGCGCCTGAGCCGCGCGGACCGGGTTCGCGTCAAAGAGCTCCTGCCGGGCGTCTACCTGGTCACGGCGTTCTTCGGTTTCATGGAGACGCCGGACATGCGCGAGACCCTGAGAGCCTGCCGCTCCCGCGAGCTTCGCGTCTATCTCGAGGACTGCTCCTTCTTCATCGGCCAGCACGTCGTGATCGCGAGGCCGCGCCCGGGTTGGAAAGGTCTCACGCGCCGGATGTTCGCGCGCATGCAGCGCCGCAGCGCGAGCTCCGCCGAGTTCTTCCGCATGCCGGTGCGAGATGTCGTGATTCTCAACACCGTCGTGGAGATTTGATGACAGCGGGCTCACTCCCGGCCATCCGCTTTCGGCAATGAGCGATTCGCAGCCGCTGATCTCGCTGATCGTCGCGGTCGCGGAGAACGGCGTCATCGGCCGCGACAACGGCATGCCCTGGCACTTGCCCGACGATCTCAAGCGCTTCAAATCCCTCACGATGGGCAAGCCCATGCTGATGGGACGGAAGACCTTCGAGGCGATCGGCAAGCCGCTGCCGGGCCGCACGAGCCTCGTGCTTACGCGGTCGCTCGATTGGTCGGCGCCCGGGGCAGTCGTCGTTCATTCGCTGGACGAGGCGGTCGCGCGGGCGCACGGCGTGCCGGTCGCGCAACCGGGCGGCGTGCCCGAGCTGGTCTGCGTGGGCGGCGCGGAGGTCTATCGGCTCGCGTTGCCTCGGGCCCATCGCATCTACCTCACGCAGGTGCTGGCGAGCGTGGACGGCGATACGGTCTTCCCGCGTCTGGACGAGCACGCGTGGCGGGAAACGCATCGCGAGCTGCATCCCGCAGACGCGCGGCACGCCTATCCGATGGTATTCCGCGTGCTGGAGCGGTGCGATCTTGCGAGAAAGGCGCGTTGACCGAGAGCGTCGCGCATCCGTGGCGGCCGCGTCGATCGAACGCGCCCGTTGTGCCCCTCCCCCAGGTGGCCGTCTACAAGGGCTCCGGAAGCACGGACGACGCGCGCAACTTCGCGTGCGGCCGGCCGCGGCGAGGTCCTCACCGCTGGCGTGCGCCGCGAGATTTCGATCTGCGCCAGGGTTTCCTTATCCATCGGGAAAGATCATATGGATTCTTTCCTTTCGTACAAGGAAAGGCTGGCCGGCCATCGGCCTAGGATTGGCGCAGGGCGCCCCCCGAAAGGC
>JASHTA010000445.1 GCA_030040795.1 Gammaproteobacteria bacterium
TCATTCTTGTCGGCGCGCCAGAAGCGTCGGGCGGATCCCTCGGATGTGCCCGGCGCCGTGGTCAGACTTCCCCGTGACAGCGGAGCGCGCATCTTACTCCTGGGAGGCTTCAGCGGGGCGGACCGACGATTTCAAGCCTCCGCCGCCGGTGTCGAGCAGCGAGGCTTGCGGGCGGCGGGGATCACTTACCCGCACACCCTCCACGCATGGCGCTGGCTCTACCGCCATCGCCATGAGCGAGGACTCGCCGATGCATTCTGTCGCATCGGGCGGCGCATCGTGGTGGATCCCGAGCGCTACGTCGAGCTGGTTCGACAGCGCGCGGCGTCGTGAGCGCGGCGCGCTCACACGGAATGGAATGCGGAGCGATCAGCTGCCGAGGATCTTTGCGCTCATCCGCTCGAGCACCGCTTTTGCGTCCTCGGCAGCCAAGTGCACGTAGCGGCTCACGACACTCGACTTCCACCCGCCGATCGCTTTCAACTGCTGCTCCGTTGCACCTTCGCGGGCGAGATACGTGGCGGCCGAATGTCGGAGGTCGTGAAAGGTGAAGTCCTCGACCTTGGCCGCGGCGCATGCCGCCTCGAAGCCGGGCCGGTAGTCGTAGCGCCGGCCGCGGACACTGACGAACACGCGATCGTCGTCGAGCCGGCGAACGCGGCCGTGCTCTTTGAGCAGTCGGAGCGCTTCGCCGTGAACCCAGGCGGTACGCGGCTGCGAGTTCTTGGTCTTGCGCAGCAGGAGGCGGCCGTCCTTCAGGTCCACGTCACGCCAGCCGAGTCCGACGAGCTCTCCGGCCCGCGCTCCCCGCACGCCCATGCTCTCGGGACTGCTGCGCAGCCGCAGATCTGGTGGGCCATGTAGGACTCGAACCTACAACCAACGGATTAAGAGTCCGCTGCTCTACCAATTGAGCTAATGGCCCGTGCCTTGACCGGCAGGGAAGGGCTGGGATGGCAGCCGGCACGACAGACCCACAGAAAACTCGACACTTTCCAGTGGGTTACGCGCGTTACTTTCCAGTTCTCAGGCTAATAAGTCTAACAGAAATTCCATCTCGCTACCGCATGGGGCTGCCGCGTTGAACTTCGCCGTGGCCGTTATCGGGGCCGCGTCCGAATCCGAGCCGGTCTCGCCTTCAGGGCTCCGGGTCGCTGCCTTCGACAATGCCTTCGAAGAGCGGCGTGGATAGGTAGCGCTCGCCCGTGTCAGGCAGCATCGCGAGAAGAACAGACCCCGCGGGCGCTTCCTTCGCGACCTTCACAGCCGTGGCGAACGTGGCTCCCGAGGATATCCCGCAAAAGATGCCTTCCTGGCGCGCGAGCGCGCGCGACGCCTCGATCGACTCGGTGTCCGTAGCCGGAACGATGCGGTGAGGCACCTCGCGGTTCAGCACCTTGGGAACGAGATCAGGCGTCCAGCCCTGGATCTTGTGTGGACCCCAGGGCTTCCCGGAGAGCATTGCCGCCGCTTCCGGCTCGGCGGCGATGATCTGCACGTCGGGACGCGCGAGGCGGATCATCTCGCCCGCGCCGGTCAGCGTCCCGCCGGTGCCCCAGCCGGTCACGAAGAAGTCGAGCCGCTTGCCGGCGAAGTCGCTCAGGATCTCCGCTCCGGTCGTGCTTCGGTGGTACGCGGGATTCGCCGGATTCTCGAACTGCCGTGCAAGGAACCAGCCGTGCCGCCGGGCGAGCTCCTCGGCCTTGCGGATCATACCGGTGCCGCGCTCGGCCGCCGGCGTCAGGATGACCCGCGCGCCGAGCATGCGCATGATCTTGCGGCGCTCGACCGAGAAGGACTCGGCCATGATCGCGACGAACGGGTAGCCCTTGGCGGCGCACACCATCGCGAGCGCGATACCCGTGTTGCCCGAGGTCGCCTCCACGACCGTCTGCCCCGCCTTCAATGCGCCGCTGCGCTCAGCATCCTCGATGATTGCGATCGCGAGCCGGTCCTTGACGGAGTGCAGGGGATTGAAGAACTCGCACTTCACGTAGATTGTGACGTGCCGGGGCGCGAGACGATTGATGCGGACGATGGGTGTGCGTCCGATCGTACCCAGAATGCTGTCGTATATCATGATGACTGCTCCGAGGCTTGTAACGCCGACGCTTTGCAATCGTTCAGTATGCTCGAGGTCTCGGTGAATCGACAATCAGTGGGCAAGCTTGCGGAGCCCTCGATCCTGTCGGTCAGGAACCGCAAACGCTCGCCGCAACGCGCACCATCGCATTCAGACTACGCTGCACATCTGCATCGGTCGTCGCCCAGCTGCTGACACTGATGCGCATGGCCGTACGGCCGTGCCAGACGGTTGCGCCGCACCAGCAGATTCCCTCGTTCTGCAGCGCAGCGATGACCCTTCGCGTGCGCTCTGCATCGCCGAATGAAACGAGGACCTGATTCAGCACGACCTCGTTCAGTATCGTATGGCCCGCTGCGCGCAGCCCGTCCGCGAATAGGACGGCCTGCCGGCAGTTCCGTTCAAACAGCTCCGCGAGACCGGCCTTGCCGAGCGACCGCATGGCGGCCCAGACCTCGACGCCCCGCGCCCGACGGGAAAACTCCGGCGTGAAGTCGGACGGGTTGCGGCGCGTCGTTTCGCTCGGCAGGTACTCCGCCTTCACCGCCATCGCTGTACGCAACGGCTGAGCGCTGCGCGAGAAGGCGAGCCCGCTGTCATACGGTACGTTGAGCCATTTGTGCGCGTCGGTCGCCCACGAGTCGGCGCGTTCCAGGCCGCGAGCGAGATGACTGAGAGACGGCGAGGCCTTTGCCCAAAGTCCGAACGCTCCGTCGACGTGCACCCATGCATTGGCCTCATGAGCTCGGTCGATCAACTGTTCGAAGGGGTCGAAGGCGCCCGTGTTGATGTTGCCGGCTTGGAGACACACGATCGTGGGTCCTTCGATCTTCGGCAGGGCATCCGCCCGCATGCGGCCCTGTCCATCGGCCGCAACGCGTCGAACTCGGCCGCGCCCCAATCCGAGCATCCCGAGAGATTTGAGCAGTGTGGGATGCGCCTCCTCACCGATGATCACCGTGATGGGGGGTGCGCCGAACAGACCGTCTGCCTCGACGTTCCAGCCGGCGTTCGCGAGAACGGTGTGTCGAGCGGCAGCGAGCGCGGTGAAATTCGCCATCGTCGCGCCGGTCACGAAGCCGACCGCCGTCGAGGAAGGCAATCCAAAGAGCTCGATGAGCCATTTCGATGCGACCTCTTCGACGTGCGCTACGCCTGGAGTGACTTCATACAGCGCGGCGTTCTGATCCCACGAACCGGCGAGCCAATTGGCAGCCAGCGCGATGGGCAACGAGCCGCCGACCACGAAGCCGAAGAAGCGCGGACCCGCCATTCCCATCGTGGCGGGCGACACGATCCGGTCGAGCCGAGCCAGTGTTTCGGCTGGCTCACTCGAACGCTCCGGGAGTGTTTCATCCAGTTCGCGGAGCGCCGCGATGGCATCGGCGCTCGCGGCAACGGACCGGATCCTCAGATCCCGGAGGTACACGCCTGCCCTCCATGCCGCCTCGTCAAGCACCCGATACGCCGTGATCTCGTCCAAATTGGCCAGTCCGCGAGCTGGGCGACAAAACTTACCACGCGCCGGAACCACCCGCGCCGGGACCACCTGCGCCCGAATCACCCGCGCCGGAGCGACTGTCCCGCGCGGGTGAGCCTGCGCCACTCGCCCGGCATTACTTCGCCTAACCAGAGTACGCCGCGCAGGACACGTTGGGATTCCACATCGTGAACGCGCCCGTCGGGTTGTACCTCCACGCCCAGACGTGCAGCACATAGACCGCCGGCAGACCATAGCGATTGGGGGCCGGAATGTACTGCATCAACTGGCCCATGACCTGCGGCGCGCCCTGCCCGGGATGAGCGTCGTCCCAGGGCTGAGCGATGATCAAATAATCGTCCCCGACGAGCTGCAGGCTTCCATCCGCTTCCGGCTCGTAGACCACGATCTCGGGCCGCGTGGGATCGGGCTGGCCGTCGGCCGTCATAGGCGGGTTGCCCACCAGGTCCATATTCACGTAGTGCATTCCCATCGCGCCCATGTCCTCACCGGTGACGCAGCCGAAGAGAAGGTGATAGCCCGCGGCTTCCGCCGCGGACACGTTCTTGTATTTCTGGGTCGAGTCCCTGACGACTTTCAGAAGAGGACCGTCGAGACTGCCCTGGTTCGACTGCATGCCGTCCGAGTGGGAACCGTTCGCTCGTACCTGGACCGGTGATGCAGAGAGCGCCGCGACGATCAGCGCCATGGCGGTGTACGTGAATGCGAGTCGTTTCGTTTGCATGATAGAGGCTCCTGGTGACATTTCATTTCTTGATTGGACCAGCGACTTCCCCGCGGCTCGGGCCGCTACAACGGACGCTTTCGCGTCGGATTAGATCGCGCCGCAGCAGGACATTGGTCACGCTGAGGGGGACAAGAAGCGAGACAAAAAAGGTGACACAATCGGCCCATGGGCAGTGGACGGGACGTGCGGGCGGATGAGTCGACTCGCTCCTTCGGCTTCTGGCTGCGGCGGCGGCGCAAAGCGCTCGACCTGACCCAAGAAGACCTGGCGCGCGGCGTAAGCTGCTCGCGCGATGCGATACGGAAGATCGAGGCGGACGAGCGCCGCCCTTCGCGACGACTCGCCGAACGTCTAGCCGATAGGCTCGCGATTCCCGCGCAAGAGCGCGCGGCATTCATTGATGCGGCCCGCGCGGTGCACGCTGTTGATCGGCTCGAGCTTCGGGGCGAGCCCGTACTCACGCTCTCGGCGAGCCGCGGGCCCTCGCCGACCTGCGCGCCTTCTCCGAGCCGCGGGCCCTCGCCGACCCGAGGGCCCGCGGAGTCGCGAGACGCCGAGTCCGACATCTTCGTCGGGCGGGGCAATGAGTACAGCCTCCTGCTCCGAGTGCTGGAGAGCCTCGCGACCGGTAGAGGCCACGTTGCGCTGATCGAAGGCGAGCCGGGCATCGGCAAGAGCCGTCTCATGCGAGAGGTCGCCCGACAGGCGCGCTCGCAAGATATCGCGATGCTTCAGACGCGCTGCTATGAGATCGAGCGCGCCATGGCCTATCAACCCGTCATCGAGCTCGTCACTCAGGCGCTCGCGCTCGCGCCCAGCGGCCTTCTCGAACGGCTCGCGCCCATCTCGCGCGCGGAGATCGCGGCCCTCGTGCCGGATGCCGTGGGATTCGCCGACGTGCCCGTGTTGTCGTCGGATTATCCGGAAGCGCGTCAGGCGAGGTTATTCAACACGATCGGGCACTTCTTCGATGCGCTGGCCGCTGGGCGCCGGCTCGTCCTGATCGTGGACGATGTCCAGTGGGCCGACGATGCCAGCATGCGCTTTCTGCATTACTTCGCGCGCCACGTCGCAAGCCGTCCGATTTTGGTCCTGCTCGCTTACCGCGACGAGGACCTCGGCGCCAACCCGCGCCTCGTGGAGCTCGTCGAGAGCCTGCGGCGCGAGCGGCACACGCATCCCCTATCGCTCGCGCGGCTTCGACTCGCGGACACCGAGGCTTGGGTCGGAGGCGATGCCGGACTCGCGGCCGTCCTGCAGCGGGAAACGGACGGCAATCCTTTCTTCATGACCTCGATGCTCGATGCCTTCAAGGCAGGGGCGATTCCCCGGAACGAGACTGCGAAGCTGCCTTTGTCCGAGGCGTTGCGCGGCTTTGTCAGTGCCCGGCTCGCACACGTGCCGCCGGAGGCACGTCCGACGCTCGATGTCGCAGCCGTGCTCGGGCGGCGATTCGATTTCGACACCTTGCGCGCCGTGACGAAGGGCGCCGAGGACGAGCTCCTGTGCGCCCTCGAGATCCTCGTGCGGCGGAGACTCCTCCGGGAAGATGCGGACGGCGGGTACGACTTCAGTCACGACAAGGTCCGCGAGGTCGCCTATCTCGAGATCGGCGCGGCGCGGCGCATGTTGCTCCATCGCACCGTCGCCGAGTCGCTCGAGAGCCGCTCGGACGATGAGGCGCGCGAGCGCGACGCGCGCCTCGCCGAGCACTACGAGCGCGGGCATATGTGGCGCGAGACCCTCACGCACATGCTGCTCGCCGCGGAACGCGCGCAGGACGTTTTCGCCTTGCGTGATGCCTTGCACTGGCTCGATCGCGCCGTCGCGCTCGCCGGCGCGCATCCGGAGGCGCTGCAGAGCCTTTCGCTCGATGATCTGTACGAGCGGCGCGGTTCTGCGCGCACTCAAGCCGGGCAGGTCGCGGGCGCCATTGAAGATATTCGTCGCGTCGTCGAGACGGCCAAGTGCAGGAACGATCGGGTGAAGGCGCGGGACGCGCTCATTCAGCTCGGCATGACGTACCGGCGCGCCGACGATTACCCCGAGGCCATCGCCTGCCTCACGCAGGCGCTCGATGAGTGCCGCGCGATGAGCGATGAGCGTCGCGCCGCCGACACCCTCTACCATCTCGGGACCGTGTCGTGGAGCGACGGCCGCAACGGCGAGGCTATCGGCTACCACTCGGAAGCGGTGGCGATTTGCGAGCGGCTACGCCTGATCGATCTCGTCGCCGTGCAGGCCTACCACGGACGGGGTGAAGCACACTTTGCGAGCCTCGAGCCCCGTGAGGCTATTCGTTGCTATGAGCGCTCGATCGAGCTTGCACGCGGAATCGGCGACAAGAGCTACGAATCCGAGAACCTCATGATGATCGGCTACGCTTCCACGGGAACCATGGGGCTCGCCGATTACGCCACGGCCGAAACCATGTTCGAAGCGGCCCTCGAGATTGCCGAGCGCGCCGACCTGCAATGGCATCGCGGACCGATACTGCTGGGCCTCGGCCACGTCCGGGCCTGCACCGGACGCTACGGCGAGGCGCTCGAAGGTATGCGGCGGAACTTGGAGTGGCTCGAGAGTCTCGGGCAGACCCGGTACGTGCTCATGGGTTACTACGTGCTCGCCGAGCTGATGCTCGACGTCGGGCGGAATCGAGAAGCCATGCGGTATGCAGAGCGTGGACTCGCGCTGGGAGCCTCTGCAAAAGTCAGATTTTGGCGACCGCGCCTGATGGCCACCTTGAGCGTTGCACGCCTGCGGCTCCGACTCGACGACATCGGGCGCGAGCTCGAGAGCGAAGCGGCAGCGTGCCGAGACCGGCGGGAACGCTATCAGCTCCCGCGCTGTGCAGGAGCGCTTGCCGAAATCGCGCTTTCCCGCGGCGATGCGGAGGCTTGCCTTCGTCACGCGCACGACTTGCTGTGTCTTGCGCAGGGCTCGGGCATCAAGGAGCTGATTGGGGTCGCCCATCGCTGGCGGGGAGAAGCCCTTTTCGCGAAGGCGCAACGCAGCGCGGCGCTCACCGAAATCGAGACCGCCGGCCGCATCGCGCGCGAGGTCGGCCGCGTCCGGCACGTCTACGACGCGGAGCGGGCCCGCGCGAAGCTCGGCGAGAAGCACGAGACGGAGCGCTGGGCAGAGCAGATCCGGCGGAGCATGAATGGCACGGGGGCCGAAGCCGAACTTTAGTGCGGCACCCGATCCACATCGCCATCACCGAGTCAATTCTGCGCCGCGCCAGGGCTGACAGCCCAGGAGCCTATCGGACCCATCAGCGCCCTAGTGAGGCCGTTGCGTGACCGGCAGAGTTCACTCTCGCCACACAGGCCTCAGCGCGACGAGGGAGGATCACAGATGAGGAAACATGCCATGCAGGCACCGTGGGTGCAAGGCTGAGCGGTCGATCCTGTCTCAGGGCGTACCCGGATCGCCCTCGACAAACGGATTTAGGATCTTCAGGCGTTGGTCGACCACGAGGCCGTGGCGCATATCTTCCGACCAAAGCGTCGCGCATCCCGCTTCCAGTGCCGCGGCCACCACCAACCCGTCGAACACCGATAGCCCGTAACGCTGCGCGCGCTCCAGCCCCATCGAGTGAGTGTCCAGCGTTACCGGAGAGATCGTCGGGCACAGCGTGCGGATGTCATCGAGCGCATCCCTCAGCTCCATCCAACTCATCTTGAGTTTGCGTCGCGCGACATTTGCAAACTCATTGAGGATTTGAACGTTGATGAGGCAGCCGCGCTCCAGCAACTGTTGCGCCTTCGAAGCGCGCACGTCCGTGGTGAAGGCGTACACGAGCACGTTGCTGTCGAGGAATTCATCGAGCATTGGCTTCGTTGCGATCGAACTTCCAATCCCGCGGCAACGCTTTGCGAAGCTTGCGGATTCGTTCGAGAGCGCGTTCGCGGCTCCGGTCGCGATCGACGCCGAACATCCGCTCGCCCGCCACGAACACCTCGACGTGGTCGCCTTCCTTCAGCTTCAGTGCCTCGACGACGGAAGCGGGCAGGCGCAGGGCAAGACTGTTACCCCACTTGGAAACTTGCATGAGGACCTCATAGGATATACTTTTTAGATAGTATATCCAAAGCCCCCGGTGGTCAATCGAGATGTTCGTCAAGCGTCCCACCGAAAGGTCCGGCTGACCAGCTCAGGTAGAGCGCAGATCGACTTGCTGTTCGATGTGCGGGGAGGTTCGGTCTATCTGTTCGAGCTAGAGTTTTGCGAGCGCCCCTTCGTGATGACCCGACCGGAAGCCGAACAGCGGGTGTGGAGCACAACGAACACTCGAAAGGGGTCGTGGACTTGATCCTCGACGCCGAGGCGTTGTTCCGCAACACAAGGCGGGGCACTTGCCGCTCGGTACATTCGACCTCCGGGGTACGGGACGCATAAACTCTGCGGCGCGCGTCCAAGAATGGCCCGGTCGCAACGATGAGGTCCTCCGGGTCATAAGAAAGCGGAGTTGCTCTTGTCGGGGATTTTCATCAGCTATCGCCGCAGCGACAGTCCTGACGCCACGGGGCGCATTTACGATCGGCTCGTCGCCGAGTTCGGCAAGGCGCAGGTGTTCAAGGATGTGGATTCGATTCCGCTGGGACGAGATTTCCGCGGGCATCTGAACGACATCGTGGGCCACTGTGGGGTGATGCTCACCATCGTCGGTCCGCACTGGACAGAGGCGCGCGACACTGCAGGGCAGCGGCGGCTGGAGGATCCGGATGACTTCGTGCGGATCGAGCTCGAGACCGCCCTCGCCCGCGACATCCCGGTGGTGCCGGTGCTGGTCGGTCATGCGCAGCTCCCGGTCGCCTCGAAGCTGCCGGGGTCCTTGGCCTCGCTGGTGTTTCGCCAGTCGATCGAGGTGCGCCCGGACCCGGACTTTCACAACGATGCGACGCGGCTGGTGACGGCGCTGCGAGCGATCCTGGACCCGGAGGCAGCGGCGGCGGCAGCGACGGCGGGGGCAGAGCAAGCGGCTGCCGCGATCGCACGGGCTGCCGCAGCGACCGGCAGGCAGAGCAGTCCACGGCTGGGCTGGATCGTGGCCGCCGTACTGGGCATCGCCGCCGCCGCGCTTGCGGTTCCCGCAGTCCGGTATCTCCTCCTTGCTCCGCCGCCCGAAACACGCACCGAGATCGTCACGCCCGCCACGCTCGAACCCGACAGTTTCGCGCTCTCACCCGATGGCCGGCAGATCGTGTTCGTGGCCTCAGACAATGGCGCCTCGCGTCTGTGGCTGCGGCCGCTCGCGTCGACGACGGCGCAGCCGCTTGCAGGCACCGAGGGCGCAATCCGTCCCTTTTGGTCGCCCGACAGCCGCTC
>JASHTA010000446.1 GCA_030040795.1 Gammaproteobacteria bacterium
GTGACGGCGCGCATCCGCGCGCGCAGCCGCGACGAGCGAGCGGCCTACCTCGAGCGCACGACGGCGCGCTCGGGCGTCGCCCGCGCGAGGCTCTCTTGCGCGAACATCGCCCACGGATTTGCGGCGGCCGGGGAGGCGGACAAGGCTGCTCTCAGGCGGCTCGCGTGGCCCAACATCGCCATCGTCTCGGCGTACAACGACCTGCTGTCGGCGCATCAACCTCTCGAGCGCTTTCCGCCGCTGATCAAGACGGCTGCCCGCGAGGCCGGCGCGGTCGCGCAATTCGCGGGCGGTGTGCCGGCCATGTGCGACGGCGTCACGCAAGGCATGGCCGGCATGGAGCTGTCGCTCTTCAGCCGCGATGTGATCGCGATGGCGACGGCCGTCGCGCTCTCGCACGGCCTGTTCGACGCCGCCCTGTGTCTCGGCGTGTGCGACAAGATCGTCCCGGGCCTCGCGATCGGCGCGCTCACCTTCGGCGACATACCCACTCTATTTGTGCCCGCCGGCCCGATGCCCTCCGGGCTCGACAATCACGAGAAGGCGCGCGTGCGCCAGCTCTATGCGCAGGGCAAGGTGGACCGGGAGACGCTGCTCGAGTCGGAGGCGAGAAGCTACCACGCTCCGGGCACCTGCACGTTCTACGGCACCGCGAACAGCAACCAGATGCTGATGGACATCATGGGGCTGCATCTGCCGGGCGCTGCCTTCGTGCCGCCGAGCACACCGCTGCGCGATGCGTTGACCAAGGCTGCGGCGCGTCGCGCCGCGGCGACCACGGCGCTCGGTCGCGACTACATTCCCCTGTGCCGCGTGGTAGACGAGCGAACGCTGGTCAATGCGATCGTCGCCTTGCTCGCGACGGGGGGATCCACCAATCACACGATTCACCTGGTCGCGATCGCGCGCGCGGCGGGAATCCGCCTCAGCTGGGATGACTTCAGCGATCTCTCGGCGGTCGTGCCGCTGCTCGCGCGCATCTATCCGAACGGCTCCGCGGACGTGAATCACTTCCATGCCGCGGGCGGGACGCCGTTCCTGGTCCGTGAGCTGCTCGCCGCCGGGCTGCTGCACGGGGATTGCGAGACCGTCATGGGCCCGGGGCTTGCGGCCTACGCGCGCGAGCCCGTGCTGATCGACGGCGAGCTGCGCTGGCGCGAGGCGCCCGCGCGCAGCGGGGATTCGCAGGTGCTGCGGCCGGTCGCCGACCCCTTCAGCAGCGACGGCGGCTTGAAGTTGCTGCGGGGTAATCTCGGGCGCGCCGTCATCAAGACGTCGGCCTTGCGGGCTGAGGATCGAATCATCGAGGCGCCGGCGCGCGTCTTCGACGATCAGGAGCAGGTTGCGGCCTCGTTTGCCTCGGGCGCGCTCGATGGCGACGGCATCGTGGTGGTCCGCTTCCAGGGACCTCGCGCGAACGGCATGCCGGAGCTGCATGCACTCACTCCGGTCCTCTCGGTGCTGCAGAAGCGCGGTCATCGCGTCGCGCTCATCACCGATGGTCGCATGTCCGGCGCTTCCGGAAGTGTGCCGGCCGCGATCCACGTGACGCCAGAGTGCGCGAGCGGCGGGTCCCTCGGCCGCGTACGGGACGGAGACCCGATTCGTCTCGACAGCCTCGCGGGCACACTCGAGGCACGCGTGCCCGAGGAGAGCTGGTCCCGGCGCGATCCCGCGCAGCCTCCGCCGGGTCGAGCCGAGCACGGCTGTGGGCGCGAGCTATTCGGCATCTTCCGCAGGACCGTGGGAGATGCGGAGTCCGGCGCTCTCGCCTGCCTCACCTCGGGCGGCGTGTAGCGGGCGCCGTGAACATCCGCGAGGTCTTGCGTCTTGCGCCGGTGATGCCGGTGCTCACGATCCACGAGGTGGGGTTGGCTGCGCCGCTTGCGCGCGCGCTGGTCCGCGGCGGCCTCAGGGTCCTCGAGATCACGCTCCGCACGGATTGCGCGCTCGAGGCGATCGACGCGATCCGGGCCGCGATACCCGAGGCGATCGTCGGCGCGGGCACGCTCACGCGGCCGCAGGACTTTCCCGTTGCCGCGACGGCCGGCGCCCAGTTTGGCGTCACTCCGGGACTCACCCCGGAACTCGCCGCCGCGGCCCGCACGGCGAGACTGCCGCTGCTGCCGGGCATCCTCACGCCGAGCGAGTTGATCGTCGCGCGCGCCGCGGGTTTCGACGCCTGCAAGCTCTTCCCGGCACGAGCCGCCGGCGGCCTCGAGCTGCTGAGCGCCCTCGCCGGACCCTTTCCGGATCACGTGTTCTGTCCGACGGGCGGCATCACGGCCCGCAATGCCGCGGAATTCCTCGCGCTGCCGAACGTCCCTTGCGTCGGCGGCTCGTGGGTCGCGCCGCAGAGCGCGGTCGATGCGCGCGACTGGCGGCGCATCGAGGAGCTCGCACGGCAAGCTGCCGCTCTGCGCTCGGCGAGCCTCGGGCCGGTACCCGGCGGCGCCGAGCACCTGGCGGTACCCGCACGATGAAGCCCATCCGGGCGTTGCTCGTCGCCAACCGAGGCGAGATCGCGATCCGCATCCTGCGCGCGAGCTCCGAGCTCGGGCTGCGCACGGTTGCGATCTACTCCGAGGAGGATCGCTTCTCGCTCCACCGCACCAAGGCGGACGAGGCGTATCTCGTCGGCGAGGGCCTCGGCCCGATCGAAGCCTATCGGGACATCGGGGACATCCTGCGCATCGCGCAACAGGCCGGTGCCGACGCGGTGCATCCGGGCTATGGCTTCCTTGCCGAGATTCCGGAGTTCGCCGAGCGCTGCGAGGCGGCCGGGCTCGTATTCGTCGGACCGTCGCCCGAGACGCTTCGCGTGCTCGGCAACAAGGTGGCGGCGCGGCGCCTCGCGGAGTCGGCGGGAGTACCCGTGATGCCCGCGACGCCCGCCTTGCCGCGGGATCTCACCGAGTGCCGGCGTCTCGCCGGCAAGATCGGCTATCCGATGATGCTCAAGGCGACTTGGGGCGGCGGGGGTCGCGGCATGCGCGTCATCGAGGACGAAGCCGGGCTGCTCGAGCTGCTGCCCGTTGCGCGCGAAGAGGCGAAGGCCGCGTTCGGCAGCGACGAGGTCTATCTCGAGAAGCTCGTGAGGCACGCCCGCCATGTCGAGGTTCAAATCCTCGGTGATCGGCACGGCAATCTCGTGCACCTCTACGAGCGCGACTGCACGGTGCAGCGGCGCAATCAGAAGGTCGTCGAGCGCGCCCCGGCCGTGTTCCTGAGCGATGCCGAGCGGGCGGCGCTGTGCGAGGCCGGCTTGAGAATCGGCCGCGCGGCGCAGTACTGCAACGCGGGCACCGTGGAGTTCCTGCAGGATGCGGAAACGGGGCGCGTCTTCTTCATCGAGGTCAATCCGCGTATCCAGGTCGAGCACACGGTGACGGAGTGCGCGACCGGAATCGATCTCGTCAAGTCGCAGATCCGCATCGCCGCGGGCGCGCGCATCGGGGAGCCCGGGAGCGGCCTGCCGCCTCAGGGCGAGATCCGCTTGGTCTCCCATGCCCTGCAGTGCCGAGTCACGACCGAGGATCCGGACAACGAGTTCATTCCCGACTACGGCCGCGTGACGGCTTACCGCAGCCCGGCGGGCTTCGGCGTGCGGCTCGACGCCGGCACGGCTTACGCGGGCGCCGTGATCACGCGCAGCTACGATTCGCTGCTGGTGAAGGTGACGACCTGGGCCGCGACCCCGGAGGAGGCCATCGCGCGGATGCACCGGGCGCTCTGGGAATTCCGCATCCGCGGCGTCGTCACCAACCTGCGCTTCCTCGATCAGGTCATCACCCATCGGCGTTTCGCGCGCGGTGGCTACACGACGCGCTTCATCGACGAGACACCGGAGCTGTTCACGGCGCCTGCGCGGCGCGACCGCGCGACGCGCATCCTGTCGTTTCTCGCGGAGATCATCGTCAACGGCAATCCCGAGACCC
>JASHTA010000048.1 GCA_030040795.1 Gammaproteobacteria bacterium
ACTCGCGGCCCGCGATGCGGATGTTGGGCGTCGCCGTGGTGAGCCGCGCGATCGTCACGGCCAGCACCCGGCTGAGATCGAGCGCGGCGGAGCTGACCGCCTGGTCGAGCGGGCCGCCGGACCTGAACACCGCCGCATATTTCCGCGAGTCTCCCCAATCGGCGGCGAGCAGATTCGAGAGGTGCCGGATGTTGAACTCCGTGCGGGACTCCTGCGGCGTCCCTGCGGCTCGAAGGAGCCGCACGTGAGCTCGCGCGCTGTACTGCACGGTGTGCATCCAATCCTCGAGCTCGCACTTGAAGGTCACGACCGCGACGTCTTTTCCTTTCAGATCATCGACGGCATCGTGAGCCTCGGACTCCGATGCGACGATCCGCAGCGCACGCCAGGGCCAGTTGGCCTGGCTGCGGTCGAGAGCCGCCGCGAGCGCCGCGCTGAAGCCCCGATCGGGATCGCCCGATTGCCAGGCCCGAGGCAGCGGGTCGAGGCCGGCGCGCGCGCGCCGGCGGATGATGGGGCCAGCCGTGAACAGGCCGAGCTTCAACGCAAGTTGCTCGGCATCGGCCGGCGAGAGCGGCTGCGGGTGATGCGCAATGAGAAGCGTGGCGGGCGCCGTGACGATCACCAGCGTCGGACGCTGATCGGGCGAAAGCGCAGTGGCCGGCGCGGGTGCAGCCGCGTTGGCGAGCGCCGGCATCGAAGTCAGCGCTGCCGTCCAGACGATCGAGAAGGCGGCAAACGTCAGAGCTCGGCGGCGCGCGGCGCTCAAAATGCCCATGGACGTCATGATACGCCACCCTCGACCTCTCCTCGCGCGAGTGTAAGATGCCGAGCTCGAGCACTTCCGAGGGATGGACGAGCATGAAGATCGCCGAGTTGTTCAAGGTTCAGGGCTACGGGGTCATCGTGACGGGCGGGGCGAGCGGGCTCGGCCTGGGATATGCCGAGGCGCTCGCGGAGAACGGCGCCCGAGTCACGCTGCTCGATGTCCACCCGCAGCGCGTCGCAGAGGAGACGAAGCGGCTGCGCAGCGCCGGGCTGGATGTTCGCGGCGAGGTCCTCGATGTGACCGATCACGCCGCGCTCGATGCCGCGTTCGAGCACGCCGTCGAGGCCTACGGCCGGCTGGACGTGGTTTTCGCCAACGCCGGCGTCGATTCGGGTCCAGGATTCGTCGGCGGATGGGTCGGCTCCGAGCGGCCCCGCGTCGCCGAGGGATCGCTCGAGAACTACACCGATGAGCGCTGGGATCGGGTCATCGACATCAATCTCAATGGAGTCTTCGCCACGCTCAGGGCCGCCGCCCGGCACATGAAGCCGCGGCGCAGCGGCAGGATCATCGTCACGACCTCGCTCGCAGCCGTGAAGTGCGAAGGCGCGATCGGCGCGGCCTACATGGCAGCCAAAGCCGGCGCCGCGCATCTCGTCGAGAACGTGGCGCTCGAGCTCGCCGCCTATAACATCACGGTCAACGCGATCGCACCGGGCTTCTTCATCACGAACATCGGCGGCGGCCACGCGAAGAACCCTGCGGTTCAACAAACCGTCGCGAAGCACGTCCCGATGCACCGCGTGGGCTTCCCGGACGACATCAAGGGGCTCGCGCTGTTCCTCTCGTCGCCGGCTTCGTCGTACGTCACTGGCCAGCAGATCGTCATCGACGGCGGCTGGGGACTCGGCGAGGCGGATTAAGCCCCTCCCGGCGCCCGGGCTCATCGGCGATCGGACTCGCGGCGATCGGACTCGCTGGCGATCGGACTCGCCAGAGCAGCCAGCCACGGGGGGCGCCGCGGATCAGAGGAAGATCGTCGCCGGGTGCTCGAGCCGCTCTTTGAGGGACTGGATCATCGCAGCCGCGTCGTGGCCATCGACAAAGCGATGGTCGAACGATGACGAGAGATTCATCATCCGGCGGATGGCGATGGCGCCCCCGGTCACGACCGGGCGCTCGACCGCGCGGTTCACACCGACGATCGCGAGCTCCGGAAGGTTGATGATCGGCGTCGAGGCGATGCCGCCCAGCTTGCCGAGGCTCGTCACCGTGATGGTCGATCCGGTGAGCTCGGCTCGCGTGGCCGTGTTGGCGCGCGCCGCTTCGGACAGGCGGCGGATCTCCTGCGCCAACGCCTGCAATGACAGGCTCCCGGCATCTCGGATGACCGGCACTTTGAGCCCGTCCGGCGTTTGAGTGGCGACGCCCACGTGCACTGCCCGATGGCGCACGATCACGTCCCGTCCGGCGTCGTACCAGGCATTGCACTGCGGGTGGTCGGCGAGCGCACGCACGAGCGCGAGGATGAGGAAAGGCAGATAAGTGAGCGGCGGCGCGCCCGCACCACGCCCGGCGTTGAGGTGAGCGCGCAGACTCTCGAGCTCGGTGACATCCACTTCCTCCACATAGGAGAAGTGCGGAATCGTCCGCGCGCTCTCGCTCATGCGCTCCGCGATGACCCGGCGCAGCCCAATGACCCTGATCTCCTCCGTGGCGTCGCGCGCGGTCTGCGCAAGCGAGCCCGCGCCCTTCGTCGACAGCGCGTCGATGCGGGCGTCGAGATCCGTGCGCAAGATGCGTCCCTGGGGGCCAGATCCGGACACTTCCGACAGATCGATGCCCGCCTCGTGCGCTCGGCGCCGAATCGCGGGCGAGGTGAGCACTCGGCCGCCCGGCGCGGCGGCCGGCTCAGCGCTCTGAGCCCCCTGTACCGCCGGACCCGCCGGCGCCCCGGAAGCCGCTTGCGGCTCCGGAGCCGTCTCGAACACCGCGAGCTCCGAGCCCACCGGTACCCGATCGCCCGCCGCGCCGCTCAGCGACACGACTCGCCCGGTCACCGGAGCAGGCACCTCGATGGTCGCCTTTTCGGTCATCACTTCGACGAGCGCGTCGTCCTCGGTGACCAGGTCGCCCGGCTTGACGTGCCAGGAAACGATCTCCGCATCGACCGCGCCCTCGCCGAGGTCGGGGAGCTTGAAGGCGTAGCGGCTCACGAGGCCTCCATGACCGTCTTGATGGCGGCCGCGATGCGGGCAGGACCGGGGAAGTACTCCCACTCGAACGCATGCGGATATGGCGTATCCCACCCCGTCACGCGCTGAATCGGCGCCAGCAGGTGCCAGAAGCACTCCTCCTGGACCGTGGCGGACAGCTCGGCACCGAACCCGCTGAACCGCGTCGCCTCGTGAACGATGACGCAGCGCCCGGTCTTGCAAACGGACGAGCACATCGTGTCGGTGTCGAGCGGCACGAGCGTGCGCAGGTCGATGATCTCCGCGTCGACTCCGGCCAAACGCACAGCCGCCTCCGCGACATGCACCATCGTGCCATAGGCGAGGATCGTCACATCCGCCCCGGTGCGCACGATCTCCGCGCGGCACAGCGGAACCGTGTAATGGCCCGCGGGTACATCGCCCTTCGAGTGCGTACTCCACGGGACGGCGGGCTTGTGCCAGTCGCCGTCGAAAGGTCCATTGTAGATGCGCTTCGGCTCGAAGAAGATGACCGGGTCGTCGTCCTCGATCGAGCTCACGAGAAGGCCCTTCGCGTCGTAGGGATTGGAGGGCATCACGACCTTGATCCCGCAGACATGCGTGAAGATGCCTTCGGGACTCTGCGAGTGAGTCTGCCCGCCGCGGATGCCGCCTCCGCAGGGCATGCGCACCGTCACCGCCGCCGAGAACTCCCCGGCCGTGCGATAGCGCAGGCGCGCAAGCTCGCTCACGATCTGATCGAAGGCCGGATAGACGTAGTCGGCGAACTGGATCTCCGCGACGGGCCGCAATCCGTTGACGCCCATGCCGATCGCGGCAGCGACGATGCCGCCCTCGGCGATCGGCGTATCGATCACCCGGTGCTCGCCGTACTTGCGCTGCAGCCCTTCCGTGCAGCGGAACACGCCGCCGAAGTAACCGACATCCTCGCCCATCACGACGACCGACGGATCGCGCCCGAGCATCACGTCCAATGCGGAATTCACCGCCTGAACCAGGTTCATCTGAGGCATCGGCCAGCCTTCGGCACGGATCAGCCTCCGAGCAGCGCCTTGAGCTCATCGCGCTGGCGCGCGAGGCTCTTCGGCATTTCCTTGAAGACATCCTCGAACAGGGTCATCGGGTCGAGGGAGGGGCCCTCGCTCGGCGTCCCATAGGTTGCCGCCTCCCTCCAGCATTCCACGATGTGCGCATCGAGCTCCTTCTCCAGGCGATCCTGCCGGTCGGCAGACCACGCCCCGAGCACCTCGAGGTGCCGCTCGAGCCTCGCGATGGGATCGCCGAGCGGCCAGGCGCGCCCCTCCTCCTGTGGCCGGTACCGCGAGGGATCGTCGCTCGTGGAATGAGCCGACGCACGGTACGTCACATGCTCGATCAGCGTTGGCCCATTCCCGCGCCGAGCGCGCTCGGCCGCCCACTGCATGACGGCGTAGACGGCCAGAAAGTCATTGCCGTCGACGCGAATGCCGGGAATCCCGTAGCCCGGACCGCGCGCCGCGAAGGTGCTCAGCTCGCCGCCTGCGATCTTCTGCGACGTGGAGATCGCCCACTGATTATTCACCACGTTGAGAATGACGGGCGCCTGATACACGGCCGCGAACGTGAGCGCGTGATGAAAATCCGCCTCGGCGGTCGCGCCCTCGCCGATCCAGCTCGATGCGAGCCGGTCCTCTCCCTTCAGAGCGGCGGCCATCGCCCACCCGACGGCTTGCGGAAATTGCGTCGCAAGATTGCCGGAGATCGAGAAGATGTTGCCGCTTCCCCAGTGATACAGCACGGGCATCTGCCGGCCCTTGCACATGTCGCGAGTGTTCGAGAGGCACTGGCACATCAGGTCGACGAGGCTGCGCCCGCGGGCGATGTACAAGCCCTGATTGCGGTAGGACGGGAACAGCATGTCGTCCGGACGCAAGGCCATGGCGCCTGCGACGGATACGGCCTCCTCGCCCGACGACTTCAGATAGAAGGTGATTCGTCCCTGGCGCTGGATCCTGAGCATCCGATCGTCGAAGCGGCGGGTGAGCACCATGTGGCGCAGTCCGACCTGCAGGTCCTCGGGGTCGAGATGGGGGTTCCAGGGTCCGATCGCCGTCCCCGCATCGTCGAGCACGCGGACCATCTCGCTCGCGAGCGGCTCGATCGTCACGAGTGGCGCAGTGATCTCCGGGCGCGGCACGCTGCCCGCGGGTGAGGTTTTGAGATAGCTGAAGTCGGGCGGCTCGCCGGGCCGCGCGGGAGAAGGCGGAATGTGGAGCCGTGACTCGTGCGCCGCCATGAAATCAAACCGGTGTCAGCCATCCGAACTTGTCGGGGGCCTCGCCGCGCTGGATGGCGATCAGCGCGGCGCGGAGGTGCTTCGTCAGCGGACCCACATCGCCGGTCCCCACGCGGTAGTCTCGGCCCTGGTGGATGAGTGTTCCAACGCCCGCGAGCACTGCGGCCGTCCCGGAGAGTACAGCTTCGCCATCGGTGATCCATCGTAGAGTCTCGTCGATGTCGAAGATCCGTTCACTCACCTCGTACCCCAGATCGCGGGCAAGCGTCAGCGCCGAGTCGCGGGTGACTCCGTGCAGAAAAGTGGTATCGAGCCCACGGGTGAGGATGTGCTGGTCTCGGATCAAGAGAAAGTTCGCCGCGCCGGTTTCCTGGACCTTGCCGTCCGGGCAGAACAGCACCTGATCGGCCCGGTACTCTCGGCGCGCCGCAAGAGTCGGACCCAGCGCGGCGGCGTAATTGCCCCCGGTCTTGACCATGCCGAGATGAGGAGCGGTCCGCGAGCTGAGCTCCACGGCGATACGCAGCGGCTTGAAGCCGCCCGCAAAGTAGTCCCACACCGGACTGGCGAGCACGACGAGGCAGGCCTCCGGGGTCGGAGTGCCCGCCGCACCGATGTTGGGCACGGTGCCGAAGAGCACCGGCCGCAGGTAAAGCGCGCCGGGCGCATCCGGCACATCGCGCCTGCATCGGTCGACCAAGGAAAGAACCATCCGCGAGACTTGTTCCGAGTCGGGCTCCGGCAGCACGAGCAGCTTCGCGCTGCGGCGGAACCGCTCGATGTGCCGGTCCAGGCGAAAGATGTGAATGCCGCCATCGGCCCGGCGATAGGCCTTGAACCCCTCGAAGCAGGAGCTGCTGTAGTGCAGCGCGTGCGCCGCGGGATGAATCGGCAACGGAGCCGTGGGCTCCAAGCGCTCCGGTAACCACTTTCCGTCCCGGAACCACGTGATCGACATGGAGTCGGTCAGGACGCTGCCGAAGGGCGCCTGACGCAGGGCGTTCGTGTCCATGCACCCGATTATAGGGCGCGCGCGCAACGTGCGAAGCGCCGACCGTGGTGCGGACCGAGTACACGATCGCGGCGTGCGAGACCCGCGACGAGAGGGTCGGCGCCGAGCGCTTGCCGGTGCGCAGGCTCACTGCGCCGAAGCAGACGATGGACTTGCGCCTCGGCGCTTGCAACAGGGCGCTGCCTGGCGATAGCACCGCAGGAGAGACTTCGCTAACATTCCGTCCGAGACTCCGGGGGGGTCAAATGGCGAAAAAAAGATATCTCTTGCCGGTCTTGGCCGCTGTGCTCTCGATCGCGACCGCCTTCTCGCAGGAG
>JASHTA010000003.1 GCA_030040795.1 Gammaproteobacteria bacterium
CAATTACCTGCGGCAGAACGGCTGGCAGTCCGGCGCACCGGTGCTCGCCGATGCGCGGCTCGATCCCGATGCGGCCTTCCAGCTCGACTCCCACGGCATCGACACCGCGACGCTCGACGAGCTGAATGCGCAAGGGGTGAGGGTGGACTTGCCCTCGTCCTTGCCCGGCTCGACGCCCGCGGTGCTCGTCGCGGCGAACGAGGCCGACGGTCCCGCCTACCGCGTGGGATTCGACAACTTCCGAGCCCTGATGCGCTACAACCGCAGCGCGAACTACGCGATGGCGGTCAACGACCTCGCCCAAAGCATCGCCGAGCGCATGCGGGACACGGGCGCCGGCGTCCCGCCCACTTGATGAGCCGCCGCCCACTGGATGAGTCGCCGGACGCCGACGCGATGATCCGCAAGAGCAGTCGAGGCCGCGCGCTTGCGCTCATCGGCGCCTGCGCACTGCTGCTCGCCGGATGCGCGGGCGCGCCGCCCCGCGTCACTTCGCCACCCGTTACGTCCGCACCTGCCGCTCCGCCCCCTGCGCGCTCGCCGCGCTTCGTGTTCCCGCCGCCGCCCGACATCCTCGCCATTCCCGATGCGGTCCCGCGCTTCGAGCCGCGCAGCAAGCTCGGCAATCCGCCTTTCTACGATGTCCTCGGGCGCCGCTACTACGTGCTCGCCTCGGCACAGGGCTACGTCGCGCGCGGCGTAGCGTCTTGGTACGGACCGGCGTTTCACGGCATCGATACGGCAATAGGCGAGCCGTACGACATGTTCGCCATGACCGCCGCGCACAAGACGCTTCCCCTGCCCTGCTACGTGCGCGTGACGAACCTGCGCAACGGGCGCAGCATCGTGGTGCGGGTCAACGATCGCGGCCCCTTCGTCGCCAACCGGCTCATCGACCTGTCCTACACCGCCGCCGCCAAGCTCGGCATGCTCCGCGACGGCACGGCCTTCGTCGAGGTGCGAGCTCTCACGCCCGGGAATCCCGAGGGCGAGCAGCTGACGCGCTCCTCCGAGTCTCCGCCGCCCGAGCTATTCGTCCAGGTGGGCGCCTTCGCCGATCAGAGCAACGCTTGGCGGCTGCTCGGCAAACTGCATGCGGCGGGATTCTCCAACGCGTTCGTGGTGGCGCGGCCCGAGAAGAGCCGCCTGTTTCGCGTGCGGCTGGGCCCTGTCTCCGGCGTTGAGCAGTACGATGAGCTCATCGAGCGACTCGCGAAGCTCGGCATCACGGGCCGCCTCGCGCTCGACTGACCCGCGGAGAGGGCTGCCGATCCGCGCAGGAGTTCTCCCTTGGCCGATCCGCTGCCCATCTGCTATCTGAACGGCGCCTACCTGCCGCTCGGCGAGGCCCGCATCTCGCCGCTCGACCGTGGCTTTCTGTATGCGGATGGCGCCTACGAGGTAATGCCGGTGTACGCCGGCCGGCCCTTTCGCTTCGCGGAGCATTGTGCCCGGCTCACGCGCAGCCTTGCCGAGCTCAGAATGGAAGATCCGATGGCGAGCGGCGAGTGGCGGGAGATGATTGCCAGGCTCATCGAGCGCAACGGCGGGGGAGACCAGTACATCTACTGGCAGGTCACGCGGGGCGCCGAATGGGGCCGCAATCACGCCCCTCTGCCCGTCGTGCCGCGAACAGTCTTCGCGTTCTGCGCCCCCCTTCCGGTCACGCCGCCCGATGTCCTCGAGCGAGGCCTCGCGTGCATCACTGCCGAAGATACCCGGTGGGCCCGCTGCGATGTGAAGTCGGTGGCGCTCCTCGCAAACGTGCTGCTGCGGCAGCTCTCCGTGGACGCGGGGGCATCGGAGACGATCCTGCTTCGAGGCGGCGAGCTGACCGAGGCATCCGCCGCGGCCGTGCACGTCGTGGTGCAGGGGGAGCTGCGCACGCCCCCTCGGACGGAGCGCATTCTGCCGGGCACCACCCGCAGCGTGGTCGAAGAGCTCGCCGACCGGGTCGGCCTGCGGCACCGGTCGGTACGGGTAACCGAGGCGCAGCTGCGGGACGCCGAGGAGGTGTGGCTTTCGGCGGCCACTCGGGAGCTGGTCCCCGTGACCCGCCTCGACGGGCGCCCGGTCGGGACCGGGACCCCCGGTCCGGCCTGGCGCCGGCTCTACGCCGAACTGCAACGCCTCAAGCAGGAGCTCGCCGGGCAGCCCTGGTAAAGGGCTATAACCAGGCCTGTAACCGGGCCTATAACCAGAATGTAACCGCCGGGTGGCTGACGGCGCCGCATACCGCCGTTTAGGATTGCTCGTCCCCCAGGAAGACGGGCCGACGCCGCAGCCGAATGTCCATCACGCTCGATCAAGTCACCAAGCGCTATCAGGGAGCGACCGTCGTCAACGACGTATCGCTCGATATCGGCGATGGCGAGTTTTTCGTTCTGCTCGGTCCGAGCGGCGGCGGCAAGACCACGCTGCTGCGCGCCGTTGCCGGTCTCACGGGAGTGGATCACGGGCGTATCTCCCTGCACGGCCGGGATGTCACCCACGTCGCGGCGCGCGAGCGGGGCGTCGGGCTCGTCTTTCAGAACTACGCCCTCTTTCGGCACATGACGGTGGCCGACAACATCGAGTTTGCGCTCCGCGTCCGCCGCATGAGGGCGGCCGCGCGCCGCGCCCGGCGCAAGGAGCTGCTGCGCCTCGTGTCCCTCGAAGGCCTGGATGACCGGCTGCCGGCGCAGCTCTCCGGAGGCCAGCAGCAGCGCGTCGCGGTCGCCCGCGCGCTCGCCCACAAACCCGAGGTGCTGCTGCTCGATGAGCCCTTCGGAGCGCTCGATGCGAAGATCCGCGAGGAGCTGCGCCGGACCATCCGCCAGGTGCAGCGCGAGCTCGGAATCACGACGGTTCTCGTCACGCATGACCAGGAAGAGGCCTTCGCGCTCGCCGATCGCATCGGCATCATGAATCTCGGCCGGCTGCTCGAGATGGGCCGGCCCGACGATCTGTATGCCAGACCCGCCACGCGCTTCGTCGCAACCTTCCTCGGGGCGGCGAACCTGCTGCTCGCGCGCCAGAGCGCGCGAGGACTGAGCTTCGGTTCCGATCCGGTCGTAGTACCCCATGTCGAGTCCGGTGTGCATGTCCGCGAGCACGAAGTCGTCGCCGTGCTGCGCCCGGAGGAGATCGAGCTCGCTCCGAGCCGCGAGGCGCTGAGTACCGCTTACATGGCGGACGGCGCCGTCGATGAGATCCTCTTCAGTGGAGCGCTCGAGCGGCTGCGCGTGAGGCTCGGGGACGGCGCTGCCGGAGCGCACGTCGTGCGCTCGGAGAGCGGCTCGGATCCGCCGTACCTCGAGGTCACCCGCAGCCAGCACGAGCAGCGCGTCTTTCCGCTCGTGCCGGGCCAGGAGGTGGCCCTCGGCGTGAGGCGCCTGCACGTGCTGCCCACTCCGCTCTCGAGCTTCATGGTCTGCGCGCCGAACGAGGAGATCGCGCGGCAGCTCGGTGGCGAGTCCCTGCTCAACGAGCTCGCGACGCGCATGAAGACTCGCATCGCGGTCCAAGTCGAGCCGTCGCTTGGGAGCGCGGCATTGATCGGGAGCGCGCCGTCTCTCGCAGCCGCGTCGCCCGGAATCGCTCTGTCGCCGGGTGCCGCCTCGTCGCTCCGGAGTGCATCCTTGCCCGGGTCCGTGCCGTCGCTCGCAGAGGCGGACGGCGATGAGGGACTCGCCTTCGGCGGCGCGGCGGTGATCGCCTCGCGCCCCGGCGCTTTGCGCTCCGTGGAATGGCTGCTCAACCGGGGCGCCGAGAAAGTATTCGTCCTGCCGCCGAGCGCGCCGTCGCCGCGGAGGGTGCTCATTCACTGGGTCGACGAGTCGGCGCGCCGCGCGACCCTTGCGGTCTCGGCGAGCCTGCTTCGCCACGTATCCGCGGAAGCGGTCTACGTCGGAATCCTGCCGCAGGGCGGCGCGCTCAACGCACAGCGCCCATTGGGGATGCGCGCGCTGCTCGACGCCCGGTCGGAAGCGCAGGCGGTCCACGGCCTCGACATGCGCACCGAGCTGCGCTTTGGAGACGTGGCGCGGGAGCTCGCGCTGCGTCTCGCCGAGTCGCCCGACCAGCTGCTCATTCTCGGGATCACGGACGTGGCCGAGCTCGACAAGCGGTTCGCCTCGCTGCTCGATGAGCCTCGCTGGCCGATTCTTATCGTCTACGAGCCCGGCGAGCGGACACGCGCTGCGGAGCCCGCGCGAACCGCCGATCTCATCAGGTTCGCTTAAGTGCCCGCGCAGCGCTTCCATCAACCCAGCGTCCTGCCGGGTTTCGGTCTGACGTTCGGCTTCACCACGTTCTTTTTGAGCGCGCTCGTGCTGCTGCCGCTCGCAGCCCTCGCGCTCATGGCCGGCTCGATGCACTGGGCCGACTTCGTGCGAGTCGTCTTGAGTCCGCGGGCGCTCGGCTCCTACCGCCTGTCCTTCGGGGCCTCCTCCCTCGCGGCGAGCATCAATCTCGTCTTTGGATTCGTGATCGCCTGGACGCTGGTGCGGTACGAGTTTCCGGGCCACAAGGCCGTCGATGCGCTCATCGACATGCCGTTCGCGCTGCCCACGGCCGTATCCGGCATCGCGCTCACCTCCGTGTTCGCGGCGAACGGCTGGATCGGACGGTATTTCGCGCTGCTCGGCGTCCAGGTGGCCTACACGTGGATCGGCGTGACCGTCGCGCTCACGCTGATCGGCATGCCGTTCATGGTTCGCACGCTGCAGCCCGCGATCGCCGAAGTGCAGCGCGACCTCGAGGACGCCGCCGAGACCCTGGGCGCCGGCCGTCTCTACGTTTTCCGGCACATCGTCCTGCCGACCGTGCTGCCCGCCATGCTCACAGGCTTCACGCTCGCCTTCGCCCGGGCCGTCGGGGAGTACGGCTCCGTCATCTTCATCGCGGGCAACCTGCCGATGAAGACCGAGATCACGCCCCTGCTCATCGTCATCCACCTGCAGGAGTTCGACTACAGCGGGGCCGCGGCGCTCGGATCGGTGATGCTCGTCATCTCCTTCGTCGTGCTGCTCACGATCAACCTCATCCACTCCTGGGGCCGGCGGCGTCTCGTCGCGACGGCGCACTGATGGCGATCGGGGTTCCCCTTGCGGTACGGGAGGAGCTCGCCACGCGGCCGGGCCGCGATACCCTGTTCACGGTGGCCGTGCGTTGGCTTCTCATTGCGGTGTCGCTCGTTTTCCTCGCCGGCCTGCTGCTCGCGCCGCTGGCCACGGTGTTCGCGACGGCCTTCAGCCACGGCCTGCGCGCCTATCTCAACGCGGTCATGGACCCCGACACCCGCTCCGCGATCCGGCTCACGCTCGTCAGCGCCGCGGTCGTCGTGCCGGTCAATACTCTGTTCGGTCTCGCGGCCTCCTGGTGCATCGCGAAGTTCGAATTCCGGGGCAAGAGCTTCTTCCTCACGCTCATCGACCTGCCCCTCGCGGTCTCGCCGGTCATCTCGGGGATGTTGATGGTGCTGCTGTTCGGGCTGCAGGGCTGGTTCGGGCACTGGCTGCAGGATCACAATATCAGCATCATCTTCGCCCTCCCGGGCATCATCATCGCGGAGATGTTCGTGACCTTTCCGTACGTCGCCCGCGAGCTGATCCCGCTCATGCAGCAGCTCGGCAACGACGAGGAGGAGGCGGCCATCACGATGGGAGCGGGCGCCTGGATGACCTTCTTCCGCGTGACGCTCCCGAAGGTGCGCTGGGGGCTCATCTACGGCGTCATCCTCTGCAACGCGCGGACAATGGGCGAGTTCGGCGCCGTCTCGGTGGTGTCGGGCCATATCCGCGGCCTCACCATTACGATGCCCCTGCACATCGAGATCCTGTATGAACAGTACGACTTCGTCGGCGCGTTCGCGGTGGCCTCCCTGCTCACGCTCCTTGCCGTCCTGACGCTCATCATCAAGACCTTGGTGGAGCGGACGGGATACAAGCGCCGCTGATCCTCACGATGCTCGACTCCCTGGCCCGGTTCTCCAGGACGCTGCGCTTCGATCCGGCGAAGACCTCCTTGAGCTGGTGGCTCGCCTTGAGCCAGGTGACGGTCGTGCTGCTGGTCGCGGGCGGCATCTCCTTCTATGCGATCGGCCGGCTCCACGACCTTGCCGATGAGCGCGGCAAGGCGCGCGTGCAGCTTGCGGGTGCGATGGCGCGGGAGGATCTGCGGCGCATGAGCGAGGATGCGCTCACGCAGGTGCGCGTGCTCGCCGATCGGCCGACGCTGCAGCGCCTGCTCGCCGATAGCCATCCGGAGCAGATGGACCTCTTCCTGCGGCGCTTCTGCGAAGCCGACATCGCCATCGATGCGTGCGCGGTGCTCGACGACGGAAAGCTCATCGCGCAGGCCGGAGCGCCGGTTCCGTGGACCGACGTGGCCGCGGCGAACGCCGAGCAGGGTCCGAGCTTTCTCGCGCTCCCCGCTCAGGCTTCCGCGCCGATGATCGGCGCCGCAGCCGCCGTGACGGGTCACCCGACCGCCAAGGTGTACATCGTGCAGCTGCTCAACGACAAGCTCGCCGGCACGCTCACGCGGCAAGTCGGGCTGGCCGTGAGGCTCGTCAACTACCGCACGTTCGCCTCGGCTCCCGTCGATGCGCTCACGGCTCTTCACACGGCGGCCCTCGCGGACGGCAACTCGGCGGTGCAGCGAATCAACGCTCTCGATCTCTACGCCGCGAGCTTTCCGTTGCTCGCCTCGACCGGCGAGGCCATCGCGCTGATCGAGGTGCGGCTGCCTGCCGAGGAGATCGACAGCTCGGCGCGGCGCCTCATCCGACACCTGCTGGTCACGGCGCTGGTGCTGGCCGGACTCGCGGTGCTGGCGGGCGCCATTCTCGGACAGTACGTCACCGGTCCCGTTCAGGCGTTGACGGCCGCGGCCGTGCGGCTCGGAGAGGGTGATTTCTCCACCTCGATACCGAGCGGCGGGGCCGCCGAGGTGGGCGCGCTCGCGAGGACCATGGAAGA
>JASHTA010000447.1 GCA_030040795.1 Gammaproteobacteria bacterium
CGTCTCCTACCTCTCCACCGGCTTCGCGCACGACCACGGGCCGGCCTCCGGACCCATGGCGGAGGCCGTCTCGAACAGCCTGCGCTATCTGCCGACTTCCGATATTCACGCCATCGTGACGTACCTGCGGTCGCTCAAGCCCCTCCAGAGCGTGGTGGCGGTGACCGATGCGGCCGGTTCCGCGAGCACGGATGCGAACCTCGAGTATGGACATCAGGTTTACGTGCGTGAATGCGCGAACTGCCACCGATCCGACGGGTCGGGCACGCAGAGTCAATACGAAGCGCTGCACGGGGGGGAGACGGTTACCGACCCGCAGGCCACCAATCTCACACAAGCCGTGCTGTACGGATCCACGCTGGATACGGCCGACGGGCACTTCTTCATGCCCCGCTTCGGCACGGGCCTCACCGACACGGACCTGGCGGCGGTCATCAACTACGCCAGTCAGAAGCTCGGAGGCCACTCGGCGAATCTCACGCCCCAGGATATCGCGGCGCGGCGCTGACCGTCGGGCGCCGACCGTCGGGCGCCGACTGCGGGGCGCTGACCACGGGGCGCCGGCCGCGGGGCGCGCTGGAGCGCATCTCCGAGACTTATCGTCACTTGCCTATTGCGCCGGCTCCGCAAGGAGCCGGCCCGCATCCCATTCCCGCCGCGGCTACAATGACCGGCTTGTCGGCGAGCCGCTGTGCTGGAGGCTTCCCTGGGAACCCGAGCGGACCGCGGGCGTCGCAGTCATTGCACGACGAGGAGGGGAAGCTGAATGTCCAGGCGGCGATTCCTTCAGGCAAGTACTGCCGCGCTCTCGGCCGCGGCGGCTCGCGCGTGGCTGCCTGCGCTTGCGGCCGACTCGCCTCTCGGGGTCCGGCGGCTCGGTCCGCCCCGGCCGTTCGATTACGCGCGGCTGAAGGGCACGGCCCGCACGCTTGCCGCCGCGCCGTACCGGACAGCCGCGCATCGGCTGCCCCCGGCCGTCGAGCGCCTCGACTGGGACCACTGGGAGGCCATTCGCTACCGCGATGACCACTCTCTGTGGGCCGGCGAGGGCCTGCGCTATCAGATCCGCTTCGCGCATCTCGGCTTCAGCGTACTGAAGCCGGTGCGGATGTACGCGGTGGAGAACGGCGAGGCGCGGGAGATCGCCTATGACCCCGCAATGTGGGATTACAGCCGCAGCGGCCTGCGCCCGCGGGAGCTGCCGGCAGACCTCGGCTTTGGGGGCTTTCGAGTTCTCTTTCACACGGACTGGGTCCGCGATTGCGCCGTGTTCCAGGGCGCCTCTTACTTCCGCGCGGTCGACGGCGACATGCAATACGGAATGTCGCAGCGCGGGCTGGCCATCGACACCGGGCTGCCACAGCCGGAGGAATTTCCGGATTTCGTCGCCTTTTACCTCGAGCGGCCACCCCGGGACTCGAGCGTGCTCACGGTCTATGGCTTGCTCGATTCCCCGAGCATTGCCGGCGCCTACCGCTTTCTCATCACCGTCGCCGATACCCTCACCATGGATGTGGACGCGGCGCTGTACCCCCGCAAGCAGATCGAGCGAATCGGCATCGCGCCGGGGACCAGCATGTTCCTCGTCGGCAAGAATCAGAAGGGCGTCTCCGAGGACTGGCGGCCGGAGATCCACGACTCCGATGGACTGCAGGTCTGGAACGGCGCGGGCGAGTGGCTCTGGCGTCCCCTCATCAATCCGAGCGCCGTGCGCGTCAACAGCTTCTTCGACGACCATCCTCGCGGCTTCGGCCTGATGCAGCGCGAGCGCAATTTCAGCGCCTACCAGGACGACGGTGTGTTCTACGACAAGCGCCCGTCGGTTTGGGTTCAGCCGAAAGGCGACTGGGGCCGAGGCGCCGTGATGCTCGTCGAGATTCCCACCCGGGACGAGACGGCCGACAACGTGGTCGCGTTCTGGAATCCGGCGGCGAAGCCCGAGCGCGGCGAGGAGCTGCTCTTTGCGTACCGCCTGTACTGGTGCCGCTCCAATCCGATGAAGCTCGGGCTCGCGACGACGGGCGCCACGCGCACGGGCATCGGCGGAGTGGTCGGCCAGAAGCGGAACCATTTCTCCTGGCGCTTCGTGGTGGACTTCTTCGGCGGCGATCTGCGGATGCTCACCGACGCGGACCTCGTGACGCCGGTGATCTCGGCGTCGCGCGGCCGCATCGAGATCGTCTCGGCCCGTCCGCTGCGTCCGCTCGACGGCTGGCGCGCGATGTTCGATCTCGCGCCGACCGATCCCAGCACCGAGCCGATCGACCTCAGGCTTTACCTGTCATTCCAGGGCCAGCCGCTGACCGAGACCTGGATCTACCAGTACACGCCACCGCCGCCCGCCGAGCGCCGCTTCTGACCACGCGGCCGTGAGCTTCAATGCACCTGCGCGGATTTCTCCCAGCCGGTCTTGGAGTCGTAGGGCATCGTGAAGCCCATGGCCTCGATCTGATGGATCTTGCCGCCGCTGATCTTGAAGATGTGCGCGGCCGGCAGATCGAACGGCTTGAAGTTCATGGGAATCCGGTCGATGCCCGGGACACCGACGATCTTCACGAACTTCTGCTTCATGGGCTGTCGGAACTGGGAGAGGCCGAAGACGAGCCCATGCTCCACGTCCGCGATCCAGACGCGCCGGGGCTCGATGCGGGTGATGTAGTCGAACGTGTGAGTGTCGATTTGCGCCGTGCAGCCGAGCGAGCCGAGCTTGGCCATCGACCCCGCGGCGGCTCCCGATTGACTGATGGGCGTTTGCGCCGGCCGCGTGTTCGATGTGGTCTGCATGCCGTTCTCGTGGCGCACGCAGTCGTCCGCGAACGGCGCGGCATGGC
>JASHTA010000049.1 GCA_030040795.1 Gammaproteobacteria bacterium
GAGCGGCATCCACGCGAACGGCGTGAGTCTCGCGCGCAAGCTCGCCGAGCGCCTGGAGCACGGCTACGCAGCGCGCATCGACGACGGGCGCCTGTTCGGCGAGGCGCTGCTCGATCCGACCGTGCTCTATGCGCCGGTCATGGAGGCCGTGTGGGCCGCCGGCATCGCACCGCATTACTGCGTCAACATCACCGGCCATGGCTGGCGCAAGCTCATGCGCCATCCGGGCAGCTTCACTTACCGCCTCGTCTCGGTGCCTCCCCGGCCGCCGGTGCTCGCATTCCTGCAGCGCGAGCTGTCGCTCGATCCCTCGGAGGCGTATGGCAGCCTCAACATGGGTGCCGGATTCGCGTTGTTCGTGGCGCGCAGCGATGCGGAAGCGACAGTGCGCACAGCGGTCGGCGCCGGCGTTACGGCGTGGGTCTCGGGCAGCGTCGAGCCCGGACCCCGGAGGGTCGTGATAGAGCCCCTCGCCATCACCTACGAGTCGGATGATCTGAAGCTGCGGGCGTAGCGGGCATGTACTCTGCACTGCAGCCGCTGCTGTTCCGGCTCGACGCCGAGCGTGCGCATCGCTGGACGCTGAGGCTGCTCAACGCGGCGCACCTGCTCGGCATCCTGCAGCTCGTAGTGCCGCGCGCCGAGTCGAACCCGGTGGAGCTCATGGGGCTCACGTTTCCCAACCGAGTCGGCCTCGCCGCCGGTTACGACAAGAATGCGGCTTGCGTCGATGCGCTCGGGATGCTCGGCTTTGGATTCGTCGAGGTTGGGACCGTGACGCCGAGGCCGCAAGCGGGCAACCCCCGGCCCCGCATCTTCCGGATCCGCGAGGCGCAGGCCGTCATCAACCGGATGGGCTTCCCGAACGAAGGGGTCGCCGCGGTCTGCGCGCGGCTGCGGCTGCGGCGCTTCAGAGGCGTTTGCGGCGTCAATATCGGCAAGAATGCGGCGACGCCGCTCGAGCGCGCCGAAGCGGATTATGCCGCGTGCCTGCGGGCCGTGTATCCGTACGCCAATTATGTCGCCGTGAATGTCTCCTCGCCCAACACGCCGGGACTCCGGGAGCTCGAGCAGGAGGCGCGGCTGACCCGGCTGCTCGAGAGCCTGCTCGAAATCCGGTCCGGCCTCGTGACGGAGCACGGTCGCCGCGTGCCGCTCCTCGTGAAGCTCTCGCCCGATCTCTCGGAAGAGGCTCTCGCGGCCACGGCGGCGGTGATCGGCAAGCTCCGCATCGACGGAGTCATCGCGACCAACACGACGGTCCAACGCCCACGCGTCGCGGATCTACCGTATGCCGGGGAGGCGGGTGGGCTGAGCGGCGCACCGCTGCTGGAGCTGGCGATGGCGACGGTCCGTAAGCTGCGCGCGCAGCTCGGTACTCGGATTCCCATCATCGGCGTGGGCGGCATTGCCTCGGCGGATTGCGCGCGGCAAATGCTCGCGGCGGGCGCCGACCTCGTGCAGCTGTACACGGGGCTCGTCTATCGAGGTCCGCGGCTCGTGCGCGAGCTCTCTCGCCTCTGACGTAGCCGCCGGTCAGCGCATGAGCCGCTCGACGCGCGCGACAAGAGTGGCCGGTGACAGTTCGAGCGCCGAGGCGAGCTTCCAGAGCGTCGTCAGCGTCGGCTGACGGATGCCCCGCTCCATCTGGCTCACGAACGTCCGATCGACACCGGCGCTCAGCGCGAGTCCCTCCTGAGACAACCGCCGCATCTCCCGCTGCCGCCGCAGCACGCGTCCGAAGGCGACCGCAATTTGACCTGACGTCCGCATCATCCCGTGATCATCGGCACGGTTGAGGTAGAGAGTCCACGGGATATATCCTACGAATGGGTCTCAACGCACCGGAGGCGTCGCCATGGCTACCTCACAGGATCCGGATGAGCTATTCGATCGACAGCTCCGCGACTGCACGGTCGATCTCAATGGCATCCTGCCGGAGCTTGCCGCGCGTTATTCACCGGTTGCCGTCATCGCGGCGCTCGCAACGCATGTCGGCGGCGGACTGAAGATCTGCGTGGAGTCGGGAGTCTGCACTCAGGACCAGGCGCGCAACCTGCTGCGGCGCCTCGAGCGGCTCGCCTTCGAGAAGGACTGCGTGCCGCCGCGTGCCGGCCGGCCGAGCGCTTGAGGTCTACGCGCCGCGCAGCACCGCTCTGAGTGTCTCGAAGATCTGATCGATGTGTGCCGGCTCTATGATGAGCGCCGGAGACAGCGCGATGATGTCTCCCGTCTGCCGCACGAGCACACCGCGCTCGAAGCACTTGAGGAAGACGTCAAAGCCGCGGGCGCCCGCCTTTCCGGGCAGGGGCTCGAGCTCTAGGCCGAGAATCAGTCCGTAGTTGCGAACGTCGATGACGTTCGGCAGTCCGCGCAGGGAGTGTCCGGCATCCTCCCAGACCTTCGAGAGCGACTTGGCGCGCCTGAGCAGCCCTTCGCGCTCGTAGATCTCGAGCGTCGCGATGCCCGCCGCGCAGGCCACCGGATGGCCGGAGTACGTGTAGCCGTGGAACAGCTCGATGCCGTCCGGTCCCTGCATGAAAGCGTCGTGGATGCCCTTCTTCACGATCACGCCGCCCATCGGCACGCAGCCGTTCGTGAGCCCCTTTGCGCAGGTGATCAGATCGGGCGTGACGCCGAATTCCTCGGCGGCGAACGGCGATCCCGTGCGGCCGAAACCGGTGATCACCTCGTCGAAGATGAGGAGGATGCCGTGACGATCGCAGATCTCGCGCAAGCGCTGCAGGTAGCCGCGCGGCGGGAGCAACACGCCGGTCGAGCCCGCGATCGGCTCGACGATGACCGCGGCGATGGTGGAGGCGTCGTGCAGTGCGATGATGCGCCCGAGCTCGTCGGCGAGATCCGCGCCAAACTCCGGCAGCCCGCGCGAGAAGGCGTTCCGCGCGAGGTCGTGCGTGTGGCGCAGGTGATCGACGCCGGGAAGCAGCGCGCCCGCCCACATCTTGCGGTTTGAAGCGATGCCGCCGACCGAGATGCCCCCGAACCCGACGCCGTTGTAGGCCCGCTCGCGCCCGATGAGACGCGTGCGCGCCGCCTCGCCGCGCACGCGGTGATAGCCGATGGCGATCTTGAGCGCCGTATCGACGGCCTCGGAGCCGGAGTTGACGAAGAAGACGTGGTCGAGCCCCGGGGGCGCGATCTCCGTCACGCGGTTCGCGAGCTCGAACGCGCCGGGATGCCCCATTTGAAAGGGCGGCGCGTAGTCGAGCGTCTCGAGCTGCCGGGCCACCGCCTCCTTGATCTCGCGGCGGCCGTGCCCTGCATTGACGCACCACAGGCCGGCCACTGCGTCGAGGATCTGGCGCCCATCCGGGGTCCAGTAATGCATGCCGGAAGCCTTCGCGAGCAGGCGCGGCTTGGCCTTGAACTGGCGATTGGCGGTGAACGGCATCCAGAGGGCTTCGAGGGCTTGTGCAGTCGGCATGGCGTGAGGCTCGAGTAGGGGACCTTGAATGATAAGGAACCCGCCGCTTCTTGACTACTGAGATCGCCTACAATTCCGCCGTGTCGCCGAGCTCCGAGCTGATGACGTTCATGGCGAGCTCCCCGCGCGGCCTCGCCGATCTCCTCGCCTCCGAGCTGCAAGGGTTCGGCGCCAGCGACGTGCGGGAGCGCTCGAGGGGCGTCGTCTTTCTGGGCACGCTCGAGACGGCCTATCGCGCCTGCCTCGGCTCGCGCATCGCGAACCGGGTCCTGCTCGAGCTCGCTTGCTTTGAAGCCGCCGACGCGGCGCAGCTCTATCAAGGGGCACGGGCGCTCGACTGGTCGCGGCACATCGGGCCGGGGGCCACGATCGCATGCGATTTCACCGGCCGCCATCCGACCATCACGCACACTCATTTCGGCGCGTTGAAGGTGAAGGATGCGCTCTGCGACGCCCTGCGGGAGCAGGTGGGGTTTCGGCCCGACGTGGCGCGCGAGCGCCCGAGCGTGCGCATCCACGCTCATGCGAGCGACACGCGGATCACGCTGTCGATCGATCTGTCCGGCGAGAGCCTGCATCGCCGCGGCTATCGGGCGGATGCAGGCGAGGCTCCCCTCAAAGAGAACGTGGCCGCCGGCATGCTGCTTCGCGCGGGCTGGGGCCGGCTCGCGGCGGACGGCGCGCTATTCCTCGATCCGCTCTGCGGATCGGGAACCCTCAATATTGAGGCGGCAATGATCGCGGCGGGCATGGCCCCGGGCCGCTATCGAGACTATTACGGCTTTCTGGGTTGGCGTGGCCACGATGCGGCGCTCTGGAGCTCGGTTTGCGCGGAGGCCGAGGCGCGGTTGCGGACGGACCTCGGCGCGGAGCCGCTCATCTGGGGGCAGGATCGTGACTCGCGCGTGATTCGGGTCGCGCAGCGCAACGCGGAGCGAGCGGGTGTCGCCGCGCTGGTGCGGTTCGAGACGCGGCCGCTCAGCGAGGCGCGGCCGCCAGACATTGGGGGGCCGCCAAGCCTTGCCGGGCCTCCGGACTCGGCGGGGGCGCCGAGCGTTGCGGTGCCGCACGGGCTCCTTTGCACGAATCCCCCGTATGGCGTGCGTCTGGCCGATCGCGATTCGGCACGGCAGGTGCACCGCGAACTCGGCGCGGTGCTGCGCGAGCGGTTTCAGGGATGGGACGTCGCCGTGCTGACTGGCGCACCGGAGCTCGGCCTCGAGCTCGGAATCCGGGCCCATCGCACTCATGTGCTCTGGAATGGGGCCATCGAGTGCCGACTCTTGCGCATGAAGGTGACCGAGCAGAGCCTGCGGGAGCCCGGGCGGCTATCGAGGCGCGAGAGAGGCGTTGCCGGGGCAAGCGCCGCCGAGAGGAGCCTGGCCGATACCGCCGGCGCGCGGATGTTCGCGAACCGGCTCGCCAAGAATCTCAAGCGTCTCGGGAGCTGGGCGAAACGGGAGCGAATCTCCTGCTACCGGCTCTACGACGCCGACATGCCCGAGTATGCGTTCGCGATCGATCTGTACCACGCCATCGGGCCCGAGCCCGATGAGCTCTGGCTCTATGTCCAGGAGTACGCCGCTCCCTCGGACATCGAGCCCGAGGCCGTCCGCAGGCGCAGGGGCGAGGTCCTCGCGACGCTTCCCGAAGTCACGGGCATTTCCGCCGAGCGCATTCGCGTACGGATGCGGCGCAGGACCCGACGCGGGGAGCAGTACGTGAAGGTCGGCGAGGACGCTCGGCTGCACGTCATCGCCGAGGGAGGGCTCAGGTTCCAGGTGAACTTCGACGACTACCTCGATACCGGCCTATTCCTCGATCACCGGCTGACCCGCTCACGGCTGAGGGAGCGCTCCGACGGCGCACGCTTCCTGAATCTTTGCGCGTACACCGGCGCCGCGACCGTTTACGCCGCGGCGGGCGGAGCGGCATCGACGACCTCGGTCGATCTGTCGAGAACGTATCTCGAGTGGGCGCAGCGCAACCTCTCGTTGAACGGGCTGGCGGGCTCCCGCCACGCGATGGTTCAGGCGGATTGCCGCGAGTGGCTGCGCGATGCCGCCCGAGACCGCGGCGGTGAGCGCTACGATGTGATCTTTCTCGATCCGCCCACGTTCTCCAACTCGAAGCGCATGCAGGGTGTACTCGATATCGCGCGCGATCATCCGGCGCTCCTCGACGCGTGCGCCCGGCTGCTCGCGCCGAAGGGCCTCATCGTGTTCTCCACCAATGCGCAGCGCTTCCGGCTCGAGCCCTCGCTCGAGCAGCGCTTGGACGTGCGCGACATCTCCGCGGCGACGCTGCCGCTCGACTTTGAGCGCAATCCGCGCATTCATCGCTGCTTCGAGGTGCGTCTTCGTCAGTGACCTCCCTCCACGAGGAGGCCGGCGTCGCTCAGCGCCGCGGCGAGCTGGGCCTCGATTCGCGTGGCCTCCGGGCGCGCGATGCGCTGCAAGTGCAGCGTGGGTCCGGTGAGCACTTCGAGGCCGCGCTTGAGCACGCTGCCCGCGGCGCGAATGCCGGCCTTGTGCTGATCGAAGCGCTCCGCGGGCGTGTACTCGCTCATGCCGACGTACACGCCGTACGGCCCGTCTCTGCGGTCGCGGAAGTCGAGCAGCGCCAGATAGATGTTCGATCGGCCTTTGGCTCGCGCGCGGAAGCGGGACGCGACCTCATACGCCGTCGCCAGCCAGTCGATGTGTGTCATCGGCAGCCAGTCGGGAATCGAGCGTGCCGCGCGCTTCCACAGGCGCTCGAGAAACGCATCGACATCGATGAGCGCGGCGCGCATCCAAAGCTCGTGGATGCAATGAGCTCCCGTCAAACCGTCCCCGGCCGCGATCGCCGCATCGAGACGCTCGCGGAGCTCGAGGTCTCGCAGGGCGCGCAGGGGGCGGGTGGCGGGCGCCGCACGCTTCAAGTCCGAGACGCTCGATGGGCTCACCCGATGAGGTCCCGCAGCCGGTAATACAGCATCGCGAGCACGAGCGCCGGCCGCCGCAAGAACGGGCCGCCCGGGAAATCCGCGTGCGGAATGCGCGCGAACACGTCGAATCGCTCCGCATGGCCCGCTACGGCCTCCGCGAGCAGCTTGCCTGCGATGCCCGCGAGCGCGATGCCGTGGCCCGAGAAACCCTGCAGGAAGCAGACGTTCGGCGCAAGGCGGCCGAAGTGCGGCGCACGGTTCGCCGTGATGTCGAGATAGCCGCCCCAGGCGTGCTCGATCTTCACGCCCGCGAGCTGCGGAAACACGGCAACCAGGCGGCGACGCGTCGTCGCGGCGATGCGTGAGGGATCGAACCCGGAGTACGTTACGCGGCCTCCGAAGAGGAGCCGGTGGTCCGCGGTGCGGCGGAAATAGTCGAGCACCCAGTTCATGTCGGAGACCGCGGCGTTGTTGGTGATGAGCTGCCCGGCCTGCAGGGGCTCGAGGGGCGCCGTCGCGACGACGCACGAGCCCACGGCCATGATCTTCGATCGCAGCGCCGGTGCGGTCGCACCGAGCGATGCGTTTCCACACAGGGCGAGGTAGCGGCAAAGCACCATGCCTCGCGCAGTCCGCACGCGCACCTCGGCACCCTCCTCGAAATCGAGTGCCCGGGTGCTCTCGAAGATCCGAACGCCCCGGGACTCCGCGGCGCCCGCGAGCCCGAGAGTGTAATTGAGAGGATGAAGGTGCCCGCCGCTCGGATCGTAGAGCCCCGCGACGTAGCGGCGCGTCGCGAGCACCGCGCGGATCTCGGCCGTCGACAAGTACCGCGCGCCGGCATAGCCATACCGCCGGTTGATCTCGAGCAGCGCTTGCAACTCATCCGCATGGTGCCGGGTGAGGGCGACTTGCATCTGGCCGCTTACCCAGTCGCAAGCGATCGCATGACGGGCGATGAGCGCGCGGATGAGCTCGAGCCCCTCGACCGAGATGTCCCAGACGGCACGCGCGTCGTCGCGGCCGACGAGCCCTTCGAGCTGCGTCTGGCCGGCCGCAGTGCCGGCGAGCACCTGTCCGCCGCTGCGCCCGGAAGCGCCCCAGCCGATCCGGTGCTCCTCGAGCAGGATGACCCGATAGCCGCGCTCGGCCAGATGCAGCGCGGTCGAGCAGCCCGCAATTCCGCCGCCGACCACGCACACATCACAGGTCTCGGCGCCGGCGAGCTCGGCTCGGAGCGGCGAGGGCCGTGCGGTCGCCTGATAGTACGAGCTTGTGCGCTGGAGGAACGTCATGGATGAGAATCGGCCGGCCGATGAGTGCCCCCGGGATCCCAGGATAGCAGTCAGCGCGCGGTTGCGCCGGCAAAAGCGCCGTACGGATGCTAACTTCAGCGATCAAGCCGGTAACTTGATGCCGTTTGGGCACGCCGGAGCACCGCGGCTGTGGTGTAATACGCCCATCCACGCTCGATCGAGGGCGTTCCGGGGCAACGGGCGCCGCTCGCAGGCGCAGCCCCGAGGCGCCGCTAGGAATCATCAGCTCATGACGCTCCGCCATCCGCGCCATCCGGTGATCGGGTTACCCGCCGACCGGCGCATGATCGGCCGACATCCCTTCCATGCCGTGGGCGAGAAGTACATTCGCGCCGTCGTGCAGGCGGCCGGCGCCATCCCGTTCCTGATCCCCGCCCTTGGAGAGGCGCTCGATCTCGACGAGATCCTGGCGCACGTCGATGGCATTCTGTTCACGGGCAGTCCCTCGAACGTCGAGCCTCACCGGTATGAAGGGCCTGCGAGTACACCGGGCACGCTGCACGACCCGGACCGGGACGCGACCACTCTGCCGCTCATTCCGAAAGCCGTGGCATCCGGGGTCCCGGTCCTCGGCATCTGCCGCGGCTTTCAAGAGATGAACGTTGCATTCGGCGGGACTCTGCACCAGAAGGTGCACGAGGTGACCGGACTCCTCGACCATCGGGACGACGAGTCCCTGCCTCTCGAGGAGCAGTATGGGCCCGCGCACGAGGTGATTCTCGAGCCGGACGGGCTGCTCAGGCGGCTCGCGGGGACGGACCGCGTTCGCGTGAACTCGCTGCATTCCCAGGGCGTCGACCGGCTCGGCAGCCGCCTCGCCGTGGAGGCGCGGGCGCCCGACGGGCTCATCGAGGCGTTTCGAGTGAAGGCCGCTCCCCGTTTCGCCGTGGCCGTGCAATGGCATCCGGAATGGAAGGTGATGGGCAACGATTTCTCGCGGACGCTCTTTGCGGCGTTCGGCGAGGCGAGCCGCGAGCGAGCTCGCGATCAGGTGACGCATGCCGATTGATATCCAGCAGTTCTTCCGCGACCACAGCATCGACGAGGTCGAGGCGATCATTCCCGACATGGCGGGCATCGCGCGCGGCAAGATCATGCCGGCCGAGAAGTTCGCGGAGGACGAGGGCATGCGCCTGCCGGAGAGCGTTTTCCTGCAGACCGTGACCGGCGACTATCCTCCGGAGACCGGCGAGGCGATGAGCCCCGCGGAGATCGACATCGTCCTGAAGGCCGACGCGAAGACGGTGCGCCGCGTGCCGTGGGCGGCGGAGCCGACCGCGCAGGTCATTCACGATTGCTTCTACTCGGACGGGCGGCGCGTGTCGATGGCGCCCCGGCACGTGCTGCGCAACGTGATCGAGCTCTACGCGCAGCGGGGCTGGGAGCCGGTCGTGGCTCCCGAGCTCGAGTTCTATCTGGTCGAGCCCAATACGGATGCCGACTATCCCTTGAAGCCTCCGATCGGCCGGTCGGGCCGGGCGGAGCCCGGACGGCAGTCCTACAGCATCGCGGCGGTCAACGAGTTCGATCCGCTGTTCGACGATATCTATCAGTTCTGCGAGGACGAGGACATCGAGATCGATACGCTGATTCATGAGGACGGCCCGGCCCAGATGGAGATCAACTTGATCCACGGCCATCCGCTCGACCTCGCCGATCAGGCGTTCCTCTTCAAACGCACCGCGCGCGAGGCGGCGATGCGGCACAAGATGTACGCGACGTTCATGGCCAAGCCGCATGCGAAGGAGCCCGGCAGCGCCATGCATATTCACCAGAGCGTCGTCGACCGCAAGACGCGCCAGAGCATCTTCAGCAGTACCGACGGAACGCCGACGCCGCTCTTCTTCTCTCACATCGCCGGCCTGCAGAAGTACCTGCCGGCCGCCATGGCGCTGTTCTGTCCGAACGTCAACTCCTACCGCCGCATCACGCGTTATCAGACGGCGCCGATCAACATGCACTGGGGCTACGACAACCGCACGGCGGGGCTGCGCGTGCCGATGTCGAGCCCCGAGGCCCGGCGCGTCGAGAACCGCGTGGCCGGCGCCGACGCCAATCCCTACATTGCCATCGCGGCTTCGCTCGCCTGCGGATACCTCGGCATGGTCGAGGGCCTGCAGCCGTCGGACCCGATCTCGGGCAGCGCGCACGAGCTGCCGTTCGGGCTGCCGCGCAGCCTCGATGAGGCTCTGCGCGAGCTGCGCGCGAGCGAGCCGCTGGTGAAGCTGCTCGGCGAGACGTTCGTCGCCGCCTTTACCATCGTGAAGGAAGCGGAGTACGAGGTCTTCCTGCAGGTGATCAGCTCCTGGGAGCGCGAGCACCTGCTGCTCAACGTCTGAAGCGTCCACGTGCCGAAGGCCGACCGTATGACCGCCGCTGCGACCCTGCTCGCCGGCCTGCTCGCGAGCGTGCTCGCTGTTACCGGCTGCTCGAGCGGCGGCTCGGGTGGCTCTGCCGGCAGCGCAGCGAGCTCCGCGAAGGTCGTGAATGTCTACAATTGGTCCGACTACATCGACCCGTCCGTGATCGCCTCCTTCGAGAAGGAGTACGGAATCCACGTGAACTACGACGTGTTCGACTCGAACGAGGTGCTCGAGACGAGGCTCCTCGCGGGACGCACGAACTATGACGTGGTCGTGCCTTCGGGACCCTTCCTCGAGCGGCAGATCAAGGCGGGCGTCTACCGCAAGCTCGACAAGTCGCTGCTCCCCAATCTCCGGAACGTCGACCCGGAGATCGCGCGCGCCACCGCGCTCTACGATCCCGGCAATCAGTACGCCGTGGACTACATGTGGGTCACGTCCGGGCCGGGCTACAACACCGCAATGATCAAGAAGAGAATGCCCGATGCGCCGGTCGACAGCTGGAGGATGCTGCTCGACCCATCGGTCGTCTCGAAGTTCGCGGATTGCGGAGTCTCGATGCTCGATGCCCCCTCGGAGGTCGTCGGGACGGTGCTGCTTTATCTCGGCAAGGACCCGAACAGCGAGTCGCCGGCCGATTTGCAGGCCGCCGAGAAGGTGCTGATGGCGATCCGGCCGTACATCCGGTACGTTCACTCGTCGCGCTACATCAACGACCTCGCGAACGGCGAGATCTGTCTCGCGTTCGGCTGGTCGGGCGATGTGAAGATGGCGCGCGACCGCGCGCGCCAGGCCGGCAAGGGCATCGATATCGCCTACTCCATTCCGAAGGAAGGGGCGATGCGAAATTTCGACATGCTGGCGATTCCGGCGGATGCGCCGCATCCCGCTAACGCGCATCTGTTCATCAACTACCTGCTCCGCCCGGACGTCGCGGCGAAGAACTCGAACCTCGTCGAGTACGCAAACGGCGTGGCGTCATCCTTGCCGCTCCTGCGCGAGAACGTCCGCGACGACCCGGGTATCTATCCGCCTGCGCAAGTGCTTGCGACGCTGGTGCCCGAGCGGGCGAAGTCTCAAGTGTTCACTCGCGAGCTCACGCGCATGTGGACGCGATTCAAGACAGGCGAGTGAGCCGACGGAACGCGAAGTGAGTGCGGCGGGGGAGGCAGCGCGCGAGGGGGAGGGGCCCTACCTGCGCATCGAGGGAGTGAGCAAGCGGTTCGGCGGGTTTCCTGCGGTGGACGACGTGTCGCTCTCGATCGGCCGCGGCGAGGTCTTTTGCCTGCTCGGCGGGTCGGGGTCCGGCAAGACGACGCTGCTGCGCCTGCTCGCGGGTTTCGAGACGCCCGACCGCGGCAAGATCTACATCGACGGCGAGGACGTGAGTGCGGTTCCTCCCTACCGCCGGCCCGTCAATATGATGTTCCAGTCCTATGCGCTCTTTCCTCATTTGAGCGTCGAGAAGAACGTCGCGTTTGGGCTCGAGCAGGAGCGTCTGAGCCGCCAGGAGATCCGCCAGCGCGTCGGTGAGATGCTGGAGATCGTCAAGATGGCGGCCTATGGACCGAGGCGGCCTCATCAGCTCTCGGGCGGGCAGCGCCAGCGCGTCGCCCTGGCGCGGGCGCTGGTGAAGCGTCCCAAGCTCCTCCTGCTCGATGAGCCGCTCGCCGCGCTCGACCGCAAGCTGCGCGAGCACACGCAGTTCGAGCTGCTCAACATCCAGAAGCGCCTGGGGGTCACGTTCATCGTCGTGACGCACGACCAGCAGGAGGCGATGACGCTCGCCTCGCGCATGGGAGTCATGGACCACGGGCGGATCGTGCAGGTCGGCACCCCCTCGGAGATCTACGAGGCGCCTGCCACGCGGTTCGTGGCGGATTTCATCGGCTCGGTCAATCTGTTCGAGGGGCGGGTGACGGAGGCGCGAGCGGACGGCCTGGACATCCACTGCGCCGAGATCGGCGCCGAGATGCGCCTCGCTTGCGGGCCGTCGAGCGCCGCGGCGGATGGGACGCCAGCCTTGACGCACGGCGCGCTTGCCTTGGCGCGCGGCGTACCCGCCGTGGCGCGCGGCGCGACCGTCTGGGTGGCCCTGCGGCCGGAGAAGATCCAGCTCTCGCGCCCGGGCGCGCCCGGCTCGCTCACCGGCATCGTCAAGGAGATCGGTTACATGGGCGGCGTCTCGACTTACCTCGTGGAGATCGCATCGGGGAAGCTCCTGCGCGTGACGCTTCCCAACTCCGCGCGCCAGAGCGAGCACCAAATTTCGCGCAATGACACGGTCTCGCTCTCGTGGCACAGCGCGAGTCCGATCGTTCTCCTCCGGTAGCGGCGATCGATGAGCGGCCATCGATGAGGCGGTTTGGAAGTCCCTCGGGGCGAAGGCTGGTCGCCGGCATCCCCCTCGCGTGGCTCGCGGTCCTGTTTCTCGTGCCCTTCCTCATTGTCCTGAAGATCTCCTTCTCGGAGATGCGGCTCGCCGTGCCGCCCTATGCGCCGCTCTTCGCCTCGCACCACGGTGTGCCGGTCCCCGAGCTGCACCTGTCCAACTATGCATTCCTGGTCAGCGATCCGTTGTATGCGAGCGCATTCCTGTACTCGCTCAAGGTGGCGGCCGTCTCGACGGCCGTGTGCCTGCTGCTCGGCTATCCCATGGCCTACGCGATCGCGCGCTCCAGACCCTCCCGGCGCACCGTGCTGCTCATGCTCGTGATGCTGCCGTTCTGGACCTCCTTTCTGCTGCGCGTGTACGCCTGGATCGGGCTGCTGCAGAACGACGGCATCATCAACAACGTGCTGCTCTACCTGGGGCTCATTCACCGGCCGCTCGTCATGCTACAGACCGACTTCTCCGTCTACATCGGAATCGTCTACTCCTATCTGCCGTTCATGGTGCTGCCGCTCTATGCGAACCTCGAGAAGCACGATCCGGCGCTGCTCGAGGCGGCGGCCGACCTCGGGGCGAGACCCTTTGCCCGCTTCCTGCGCATCACGCTGCCGCAGTCCGTGCACGGCATCGCGGCAGGCTCCCTGCTCGTGTTCATCCCGGCCATCGGCGAGTACGTCATTCCCTCGCTTCTCGGGCGCACCGATCAGCTGATGATCGGACGCGTGCTGTCGGATGAGTTCTTCGAGAATCGCGACTGGCCCCTCGCGAGCGCGGTCGCGATCGTGATGCTGCTGCTTCTCGTCGTGCCGATCACGCTGCTGCAGCGCTCCGAGCGGCGCGAGCTCGAGGCGCGCCGGTGAGGTCGCCGGGCTACTTCTCGCGCGCGATGCTCGGGGTCGGGCTCGTGTTTCTTTATGTGCCCATCCTGTCGCTCGTCGTGTTCTCGTTCAACAATTCCCGCCTGGTGACGGTGTGGGATGCGGCGCACTCGCCCACCCTCAAGTGGTACGCTGCGCTCCTCGCGAACGGCGAGATTCTGGACGCGGCGTGGCTCTCGATTCGCATCGCGCTCGCGGCGGCGACGGCCGCGGGGGTGCTCGGAACGCTTGCGGGAGTTGCGCTCGCCCGACATGGTCCCTTCCGCGGGCGCACGCTGCTCGCCGGCATGACGACGGCGCCGATCGTGATGCCGGAAGTCATCACGGGACTCGCGCTTCTGCTCCTGTTCGTCGCAATGGAGCAGGCGATCGGCTGGCCGAGAGGCACCGGCGCAGTGACGATCACGCTCGCCCACACGACGTTCTGCATGGCTTACGTGACGGTGGTGGTACAGTCCCGCCTCGCGGGATTCGACGAGTCCCTCGAGGAGGCGGCGATGGATCTCGGTGCAGCCCCTGCGACCGTATTCCGGCGGATCACTCTTCCGCTCATCGCTCCGGCGATCGTGTCGGGGTGGCTGCTCGCCTTCACGCTCTCCTGGGACGATCTCGTCACCTCGCAGTTCGTCGCGGGCCCGGGCTCGAGCACTCTTCCGATGGTCATCTTCTCCAAGGTGCGGCTCGGGGTGAGCCCGGACGTGAACGCACTCGCGACGCTCATGGTGCTCGCGGTCGCGATCGGGATCTCGGCTGCGGCGCTGCTGCTGCGCTATCGTGAGAGACGGCGGCAGCGCGACATGCAGCTTGCCGCCGCCGGCTCATCGTGAGCCCAATCAGTCATGGCATACATACTTCTCGGCGTGGATGTCGGCGGCTCCTCGGTCAAGGCGGGGCTCGTCGATGTGACGAGCGGTGAGCTCGCGAGCGAGCTGCTCTCCGCACCGACTCCGGTGCCTTCGACGCCGGATGCCTTGATGCCAATCATCGCGGCGCTCGCAGCGCGCTTGCCGTCGTCGGGTCCCGTGGGACTTTGCTTCCCGAGCGTCGTCAAGAACGGCAAGGTTCGCACGGCAGCGAACGTCGCCTCTGCCTGGATCGGCGTCGACGGGGCCGCGCTGGCATCGCGAGCATTTGGCCGCCCGGTCACGTTCCTGAATGACGCGGATGCGGCCGGTGTCGCGGAGGTCCGCTGGGGGGCCGGCCGCGGCGTGCCGGGGCCGATCGTCATGCTGACGTTCGGGACCGGAATCGGCTCGGCGCTGTTCATCGAGGGCGAGCTCTACCCCAACACGGAGCTCGGCCACCTCGAGATGCGCGGCATGGATGCGGAGAAATGGGCGTCCGCGCACGTGCGCACGGCGCTCCGTCTCGACTGGTCGCAATGGTGCGAGCGCGTCAACGAGTATCTCGCGCGGATGCAGGCTCTGCTCTGGCCGGACTTGTTCATCCTCGGTGGTGCGGTGACGGAGCACTTCGCCGATTTCGCGCCGCTGCTGCATGTCGAGGCCGAGATCCGGCCGGCGCACTTCACGGGCCAGGCGGGCGTCGTGGGTGCCGCTCTGGCGGCTGCGGGGTAGGGCGGTGGGAGACAAGAGACAGACGGCGGACCGGCGGCCGGCACCGGTGAGCAAACTCCCGGATGTCGGCACGACCGTCTTCACGGTCATGTCGCGGCGCGCACGCGAGCTCGGCGCGCTCAACCTCGGCCAGGGATTCCCCGACTACGATATCGACCCGCGAATCACCGAGCTCGTCGCTGCGGCGATGAGCGCAGGACACAACCAGTACGCGCCGATGGAAGGGCTGATGTCGCTCAGGGAGCGGATTGCCGAGAAGCTCTTCCGCAGCTACGGCCGCAAGGTGAACCCCGAGTCTGAAATCACCGTCACGCTCGGAGCCACCGAGGCCATCTATTCGGCCATTCAAGCGGTCGTCGGCGCCGGCGACGAGGTCATTGCATTCGACCCTGCGTACGATTCGTACGAGCCGGCCGTGCGGCTCGCAGGAGCCCGTTGCATCCGCCTACCGCTCTCGCCGCCCAGCTTCGCATACGATTGGAGCCGAGTGCGGGACGCGCTGACCGAGCGTACCCGCCTCGTGCTGATCAATAGTCCTCACAATCCCGCTTGCACGACGATCACGGCGGAAGATCTCGACCAGCTCGCAGCCGCCATCCGCGGCCGCCCGATACTCGTGCTGTCCGACGAGGTGTATGAGCACGTCGTCTATGATGGGCACAAGCACGCCTCCGTGCTCTTGCATCCCGAGCTCGCCGAGCGGAGCTTCGCCGTGTTCTCCTTCGGCAAGACGCTGCACGCGACGGGGCTGCGTGTCGGGTACGCCGTTGCGCCGGCGCCGCTCACCACCGAGCTGCGCAAGGTGCACCAGTTCAACACGTTCAGCATCGCGCATCCCCTCCAGCATGCGATCGCCGCCTACCTCGCGGAGAAGCCCGACATCGGCGACGGCCTCGCCGGGTTCTTCCAGGCGAAGCGCGACCGGGTGCGTGCGGCTCTCGCGGGCTCGAGCTTTGCGCTGCCGCCGGCTCGCGGCACATATTTCCAGCTGCTCGACTTCGGTCAGCTGGCGCCGCCAGGCGATCTCGCCTTTGCGGAGCGGCTCTTGACGGAGGCGGGCGTCGCGACCATTCCGCTGTCGCCGTTCTACGAGAATCCGCCGCCACTCACCGTCCTGAGGCTCTGTATCTGCAAGCGCGATGACACGCTCGACCGGGCCGCCGAGCGCTTGAGGTCTTTCGCGGAGCAGCTCGCGCATCGCCGCTGATTCGGGTCCGCACGCCATGAAAAAAGAGACGCGAGTGAATCACCCACCGCGAGTGGATCTCGCGCCGGACAACCATCCCGTCGTCGCGCCGATCTACCAGACGGTGAAGTTCGAGTTCGAGAGCCTCGAGCAGACGCTCGAGTATCTGCATGGAGAGCGGCACGGATTCTTCTACACGCGCGCGTCGAACCCGACGACGCGCCAGCTCGAGATGACGCTCGCCGAGCTGCAAGGCCGGGAGGATTGCCTCGCGACCGGCTCCGGAGTCGCGGCCGTCGCGCACCTGCTGCTCGCGCTCACCCATCAGGGCGATCACATCGTGTGCTTCGTCGAGACCTACAATCCGACGCGCTATCTCATCCGCCGGCTGCTCGGCCGGTTTGGCGTCACGCACACCA
>JASHTA010000448.1 GCA_030040795.1 Gammaproteobacteria bacterium
GAGGCGGACAGCCTGCGCCGGTCGATGGCCGCGTGGGAGCGGCACGGGGACATCCACCGCTTCCAGGATCAGCTGGTGCGCGGTATGCGCGAACGCCATTACTCCGAGGAGTTCGCGCAGCGGGTTTGCAGGCAGATCCAGGGATTCGGGGAATACGGTTTTCCTGAATGCGTAGTGGGCGAGACTCGCGTCGTGGATGCGAATACCGGACGATGGCTATCGATCGATGAGGTCATGTCAGAACGAACGCATCTCGAGAGTACGTTCGCTTGCGATCAAAACTTGCGCTTGCAGAAGCGCAAGGTGCTCGCCGTGACTCCGAGTGGCGTGAAACGCGTATGGCGTTTGCGAACAGCTCTCGGGCACGAGATCGTCGCAACGGCGGAGCATCCCTTCATGACCTTGGGCGGCTGGCGGCCTCTCGGTGAGCTGCGGGTGGGCGATTACGTCGCAGCGGCGCGTTCATTGCGCATCGGAGACAGCGTCTATTGGGACGAGGTGGTGCAGATCGAGGCATGGGGCGAGCGGCCGACATACGACTTGCAGATCGAAGGCGACCACAATTTCCTGGCGAACAATTTGGTCGTTCACAACTCTCATGCTTGCAGCTTCGCGCTGCTCGTCTACGACTCGGCGTGGCTCAAGTATCACGAGCCGGCGGCCTTCACGTGCGCGCTGCTCAACAGCCAGCCGATGGGTTTCTATGCGCCGGCGCAGCTGGTGCGCGATGCGCGGGAGCATGGAGTCGAGGTGCGGCCCGTCCGCATCGATGCGAGCGAGTGGGACTGTACTCTCGAGCCTGAGCCCGAGCCCGAGCCTGAGCCCGAGCCCGAGCCCGAGCCTGAGCCCGAGCCCGAGCCTGAGCCCGAGCCCGAGCCTTGTGCCCATCTCGATGTCGCATCCTCTCTGCGCCAGCCCGCCCTGCGCCTGGGGCTGCGATTGGTGAAGTCGCTCTCCCGGGCGGCGGCGGAGCGCATCGCGGCTGCGCGGGCCGAGCGGCCCTTCGCGAGCGTGCAGGATCTCGCGCAGCGCGCGGCGCTCGATCGAGTCGACCTCGAGGCGCTCGCCGCAGCGGGCGCGCTCGCGCCCTTGAGCGGCAACCGCCATCTCGCCTTCTGGGAAGTCGCGGACGCCGAGCGCCGGACACTCAGCGAAGGCCGGCCGCTGCTCAGGGCTCCGACGGAGCGGGAGAGCATCGAGGCGGATTACGCCTCCGTCGGACTCACGCTCGGGCGCCATCCCATGGCGCTGCTGCGCGAGCGCCTGCGACGCGAGCGGATCCTGACCGCAGCCGAGCTATCGGCGCTGCCGCACGGAAGGCTCGTGCGGACCGCCGGCCTCGTGCTCCTGCGCCAGCATCCGGCAAACGCGAAGGGCGTGATCTTCATGACCTTGGAAGATGAGACCGGCCAGGTGAATCTCATCGTCTGGCGGAAGGTGGGGGAGTCGCAGCGCCGCCCGCTCATCGAGTCGCGTTTGCTCGAAGTGCGCGGCACGCTGCAGCGGCAAGGTCAAATCATGCACGTCGTGGTACAGCGGCTGATCGACCGGTCCGAGCTCGCCGCAGGACTCGCCGTGAGCTCGCGGGATTTTCATTGACGGTCGGAACACTCACCGGCCACCGTCGCCTTGAACTCAATTGATTGTGATGGCGACGCCGCTCGCGCTGCCGGAGCTCAGGTCGATGGGTGCGGACTGGGGCTCTCTCTCGAGCGAGCTCGCCGGACTGGAGGAGCTCCACACCCAAGCCTCGACGTAGTAGACGCTGGTCGAGGCGCCTCCGGGTACCGATGTGAACAGCGTGACATTGCCGGAGGATGGGCCGCCGAGGTAGGCGTCGAGAGGAGCGACGGCGACGAGCGCACCACCCTGAGTGAGAAGAAGCTCGCCCTTGTCGTACTTGCCGGGAGCGCCGACCGTCACGGTTCCGGAGATCGTTTCCGCCGTCGTACCGCTCGGAAGAGGAATGGCGGCCGCCGTGAACGTCGCAGTGCCCGAGCCGGAAGGAGGCGAGACGATGGTGCTCAGCGGACCGTTGCCGTAGAGCGGCGCAGAGGCCGCGACGTGGTAGCTCGACGTTCCTTCCGTGGGCGTGGTGGGCGTGAGCGTGATCGAGCCGCCCGCGGCATAGACTCCATATGCGAGGCTGCCCGCGGAGAGGGACTGACCGGTGTCGAACATGCCGGTGAAGGGATCGACCGGCCGCGCCTCGATGAGGTAGGGCAGCGTGACCGAGCTCGCATCCGGCAGTGTTTGATAGAAGCCAACCCAGGCCCCGGGCGGCGAGACCGCCGAGGAAAGGTTGACCGTGTAGGAGTCGGCCGAGGCGAGCGTCACTCCGCTGAGCGAAAGAGCCGTGGCGGAAGAGGGGGCGCCTGCGGCCACCGGCACCGATTGGATGATGACTGTCTCGATACCCGGACCATGAATGACGAGATCATAGTTCTGCGTCGCGGTGCCGCAGGAGCCGATCGTGCTCGAGCTGCTGCTGCTGCTGCTACTGCTGCTGTAGCTGCTGCTGGTGGTCGCGCACGGAAGAGGATACAGCACGAAGTCGCCGTTCGACTGCAGCGGCGTGCTCTCCACGATGACGTTCCGCGTGCCATCGCTGCTCGGAGTCTCCGCCGTGACCTCGATGCCGCCGGTCGTCGAGAGAAGCCCGGAGATGTCGACCTGTCCCTCGATCGTGCCGACTTGCGCCAGGTTGTACGCCGAGAGATGCGGAATGAGCAAAAAGCCCGACTGGCCGCTGATGGTGTAGGGCACCAGGTCCCGTGAGGCATCGAAGTCGATGGCCGTGGAGGTCGTCGCCGCCGAGCCGAATCCGGAGGATGCGCACGTGCCGGTCGTCGGATCGTAGACCTGATCGTAGGAGCACTCGAGCGAGGTCGCCGAAGTGCCCGTGCTGATGCACGCGCCCGTCGAGGAATCGTAGGTGGTGCCGTATGCGCACGACGAGGACGAGGAGGTGCCGCCCAGGCCGCTCAAGCCGCTCAAGGTGCTGGTGTTGCCGACCGCGATGCACGTGCCGATGATGGAGTCGTAAAGGGTGCCGGCCGTGCACTGGGACGAGGTCTGCGTCCCGTACTCGCACGTGCTGCTGGTGCTCGTCCCGCCCTCGAGCCCGGAGGAGGAGCCCTGGCCGCAAGCCAATGCGGCGAGTGCGGCCTTCTGGGCGCTCTGGATGGTGAGATCGATCGAGAAGGTGATTCCCTGCGCGGCGTTTGGCACTGCGAGCGGCAGGCGCTCGAGGGCGCCGCTGCTGCCGGCGGTGTCCACCTCGTCATTGTAGAGAGCGCCGGCGCTCTGCGCCGAGCTCGTGAGCGCAGCGTTGGAGTCCGCGAGCACGAGGCGGATCTGGTTGTACGTTCCGGCCGGCAACGAAAGGCCGTTCGCGAATTCCGCCAGCGTGCCGCTCGTGACCGTCGTGAGGTCGATGGTTTGCGGCGCGGATAAGGTGAACAGCTGCCAGCC
>JASHTA010000449.1 GCA_030040795.1 Gammaproteobacteria bacterium
CTCGGCGAATGCGGCGAGCGCAATGGGCAGCACGCGATTCATTTCAGCTTGCGGATCCGTTCTGCCGGACTGATGACGTCGGTGAGCCGAATCCCGAACTTCTCGTTGACGACCACCACCTCGCCGTGCGCGATCAGGGTGCCGTTCACGTACACGTCGAGCGGCTCGCCCGCCTCGCGATCCAGCTCGACGACCGAGCCCTGATTGAGCTGCAGGAGGTTGCGGATGGGTACGCGGGTGCGCCCGACTTCCATGGAGAGGGTCACGGGAACGTCGAGGATGAACTCGAGGTTCACTTCCTGATTCGGCTCGGCCGCGCGTTCGCTGCTCGCTTGCGGCTCGCCCTCTCGGAGGTTGTCGAACTCGGCGGCACGCGCCTCTGTGGCTTTGGCGTTCATGGGTCGATCCTCACGCTTTCTTGGCCTGTGCGGATTCGGCGATCGGCTTCGGCCGCCGGATGCGCTCATCGATCTTCACTGCCTGCTGTCCGCGCGAGAGTCCGAAGGTGCCCCGGAACATGGGAACCGTCTCCGCGAGCAGAGTGACCTTGCCCGTAAAATCGCAGGGGATCACATCCCCTGGCTTGAGATTGAGCACTTCGGCGAGGCTCAGGGCGCTGTGGCCGAGCAGCGTCGACAGCTCGACTTCCGCGTCGTCGATCTCGTCGCGCAGCGAGTACATCCAGCGCTCGTCGTGGTCGGCTCGGTCGCTCTGCAGGCCGGCGTCGAGCACGTCGCGCATCGGCTCGAGCATGGCGTACGGCATGGTGATGTGCAGGTCTCCGCCGCCCCCGTCGAGCTCGATGTGGAACGTCGTCATGACTACGATCTCCGAAGGACTCACGATATTGGCGAAGTGCGGATTGACCTCGGACTGCAGGTACTCGATCTCGATGCTCGAGACGTGCGACCACGCCTCGCGAAGATTGGCGAAGGCGCTGCGCAGCAGCATGTGTATGACGCGCTGCTCGGTCGCCGTGAAATCGCGGCCCTCGATCTTTACGTTCCGCCCATTGCCGCCGAAGAAGTTGTCGACGACCGTGAAGACGAGCCTCGGGTCGAGCACGATGAGCGCCGTGCCGCGGAAGGGGTTGACCTTCACGAGATTGAGGCTCGTCGGCACCTGCAGCGCGTGCACGTACTCGCTGAACTTCTTCATCTGCACGGGACCGACGCCGATCTCCGGGGAGCGGCGCAGGAGGTTGTAGAGCTCCAGCCGAAACAGGCGGGCGAAGCGCTCGTTGATCATCTCGAGCGTCGGCATGCGCCCGCGGACGATGCGCGTGTGATTGCGGAAGTCGAACGGGCGCACCTCGCCGGAAGCCGGCGTGGGCTCGGTGTCGACCGCGCCGGCGTCGATGCCGTGAATCAGGGCATCGATCTCATCTTGACTCAGGATCTTTTCTGCGGACATGCGTTTGCGATCGAGCTCATTGCATGACGAAGCTGGTGAAATAGACGGCCTCGACATGGTCGGGCTGTCCGCCGTTCTCGGCGACGACCTTGCGGATCGCATCGAGCGCCTCCGAGCGCAGCTTCTCCTTGCCCTGGCTCGTCGCAATGTCCGCGTATTTCTGGTTGCTGAACAGCAGCAGCAGATCGTTGCGGACGACCGGGTCGTTCGCCTTGAGGAGGTCAACCGTCGCTGGGTCGTGCGTCATCACCTGCACGGAGAGCTGCAAAAAGCGCACGGCCTCATCGGCCTCGAAGTTGGTGACGAACGCCGGGTCGAGCGCGATGTAGAGCGCCGGGCCCGAAGGCTTCGGCGCCGTTCGCGCGATTTTGGACTTCGCGCCCGAGTGGCCGAGGAACAGCCAGGCGCCCGCACCCGCGGCGGCGAGCGCGATCACTGCCACGATGACGAGCATGAGCCACGAGCGCTTGCGCGGCTTGCTCGCATCGTCCGTCTGCGCCACTTCTGGCGCCGCCTCCAGAGTCGGAATTTCAGCCATCGTCGGGTGCCACCTGCGGGATGCTGGAGACACGGGTGCAACGCGTATGCCACGCGAGTCGATGAGGGCTCAAGTGGCTGAAAGACCGGGATTTTCGGGCTCTCCGCCGACTGTGAAGCGGGTCTCATCGCCGCCGGGGCGACGGAAAGTTGGCGCCACGAGGCGCCACGAGGCGCCGGGGCGCGCAGCGGTCAGGCGTAGAGATCGAGCAGGCCGAGGCGCGTTGCGGCGGCGGAGGGAGCTGCGGGCGATGCGGCTCGAGACGGGAGGCTCGAGACACCCGGGAGGGCCGGCTCGCGCTGAGGCTGGCGCGGAGCTTCGCGGAACACCCCACTGTCGGCGAGCGCCATGCCTTGAGTTGCGAACATGGCGCGCAAGCGAGGCAGCGCTTGCTCGAGCGCGGCTCGCGTATCGGGATGCGCCGCGCCGAACCAAACGGTCGCCTCGGTACCGTGGATCGAGATGCGTGCCTCGATCGGGCCGAGCTCGGCCGGCGACAGATGCAACGATGCGGATCCGATGCCCTGCTGCGCCATCCAGGTGAGGTGATTGCCGAGCTCATCGACCCAGGGCGCCGTGCCGACGGACGATTTCAGCTCTGAGCTCATGAAGGCGGGGTTGGCGAGGGAGGCTGTTGGATTGGCGAGCCGCGCTCCCGCCGCTGCCAGGCTCTGCGGGTCGGGCACTGTCGAGAAAGCGCCGGGCGGCGACTTGCCGGCCGCGGATGACGTATCGCCCTGCGTGGCGCCGCTGCTTTGATCCGCGGAGCCCGCGGTAGCAGCCCCCGTGAGCAGCGTCAACAGTTGCAGAGTGCTTTGGGGGCCGCCACCGGTGCTGCCGCTGCCGACGTTCGCGCTGCTGGTGCTGCCGCCGGTACTGCCGCCGCTGCCGGCGCTACCGTTGCTCGTGCTGCCGCTGCTCGTACTACTGCTGCTCCCCGCGCCTCCCGCGGGGCTTCCGCTGCCGCCATTGAGCCCGGCGGCCTGCGGGGTGCCCGAGATAGAGCTCCCGCCGAGGGGTATGGCCCCGGCCGTCTGAGACCAAAGCATCTCTGCCAGGCTATCTCGCACGCCAGCGCGCGACGCATCGCCTGCGTCGCTCACCGCCTTGCCGTCTCCTTCAACCGGTGTCCCAGTGTCTGCCGGTGTCGCCGCGGAAGGAATGCTGAGTGCCGGGATGAGCGATTGAGCGAGCCATTGTGCCGTACCGCCGGCGCTGTCGGCGTCGGTGGGCTTCTCGCTCGACTTGCCGCCTTGCGTGCTCGAGCCCGAGCCGTTCTGATCGCTCGAGACTGCCTGGTCGCTCGAGGCGCTCGTGCTCCCGGTGCTCGGGCTGCTCAAGAGACTCTCGATCGCTGTGTCCCGATCACTCGGCGGCTGCGAGGCTGCGCCCGGCATTCCCGGGGGTGCCGTCAGCGTGCCTGGAGACGGTGTCAGCTTGCCGGGCGACGGAGTCGTCGCGCCGGAAGGCGAATTTGGCGTGCGAGCCGGCGGACTTGGCTTGACCGAGGGCAGATTCGGCGCCAAGTCGGGCCTGCCAGAGGCCGGATCGGAAGTACCGGATGACGACGTTGCCGTGACGGCGGACTGACTCGGCGCTGCCGGCGCAGAGCTCGGTGCGGGAGAGGCCTGGAGGCTGGATCCCGTGCTGGTCAGCAGCTGCAGAAAATCCGGGCTGCCCGGTGTGGAGCCGCCTGTGCCGCCTGCGCCGCCAGCCCCCCCGAGCGCCGTGCTTGCTGTTGCGCCACCCGAGGCCGCTCCACTCGAGCCGATACTGCTCTGTGCCGCACCGCCGCCGGCCGAGCCCGAGGACCGGCCGTCCGTGGATGAGCCGCCTGCCGCGGATCGAGCCGCGCTGGAGGCCGACAGCGAGGCCCCTGTGCTTCTACTGCTCATGGTGGCGATGCTTCCTCAAGCTGCGCTCGTCGGATTCGCGCTGCTCCTGGCGCTCCGCGCCGCGCCGTTCCACGGCCTTGCGGCGCTTCACGACGTGGTCCACCATCTCGGACCGCTGCGCAGCCTTGCGCCAGCCGGCCAGCTCCGTATCGCGCTCTGCTTTGGCGCGGTCCACGACCTCGATCTGCTGGCGCAATGCCTCCGCGAGGCGCAGCAGAAAGGACTGGAACTCGCGCAGGCGCGCGCCATTCATGCCGCGTTCGGCGTTCCGCGCGAACTCGCTCGAGTAGCTCGAGTGGTAGCGCTCCAGCTCGGCGAGCTTGGCCTCGCTTTCGGCCACCCGGCGCTCGCGCGCGGCGAGCCCCTCCGCGCGGCGGCGCTCCTGCTCGTCCATGACGCGCTGTACCAGCTCCAACTGTTTGCTCGCTCGCATCGGTTGCGGCTCTCGAGGTGATCGCCGTCAGGCCGCTGTGGCGGCATTCTCGGCAAGGAGCGCTCGCAGCGCCGCGAGGCTCGTCGCGAAATCGACGCGCTCGCGCATATCCTGCTGCAGGAACTTCGTCAGGCGCGGCCACAAGGCAAGGGCGGCATCGACGCGCGGGTCGCTCCCGCGCTGGTAGGCCCCGATCGAGATGAGGTCGCGGTTGTGCTCGTACGTCGCCACCAGCTGGCGGAAGCGGCGCGCGAGCTCGAGGTGATCGGCCGCGGCGATCTCGTGCATCGCGCGGCTCACGGAGCCTTCCACGTCGATCGCCGGATAGTGGCCGCTGTCGGCCAGGCGGCGAGACAGGACCACGTGCCCGTCGAGGATGGCGCGCGCGGCATCGGCGATCGGATCGCTCTGATCATCGCCTTCGACCAGCACGGTGTAGAAGGCCGTGATCGACCCGCTGCCCTCCGGACCGTTCCCGGCGCGCTCGACGAGCTGCGGCAACCGTGCGAACACCGAGGGAGGATAGCCCTTGGTCGCCGGCGCCTCGCCGATCGCGAGCCCGATCTCGCGCTGCGCCTGGGCGAAGCGCGTAAGGGAATCCATGATGAGCAGCACGTTCGTGCCCTGGTCGCGAAAATACTCGGCGATCGCGCTCGCGAGCCAGGCGCCGTGCAGGCGCATGAGGGGCGGCGTGTCGGCCGGTGTTGCCACCACCACCGCACGCTTGCGGTCGTCGGGACCCAAGATGCGCTCGACGAATTCCTTCACCTCCCGGCCGCGCTCGCCGATCAGGCCTACCACGATCACCTCGGCGCTCGTATAGCGCGCCATCATCCCGAGCAGCACGCTCTTGCCGACGCCGCTGCCCGCGAACAAGCCGATGCGCTGGCCGCGCCCGACGGTCAGCAGGCTGTTGATCGCGCGGATGCCCACGTCGAGCGGCTCGTTGATCGTCTGGCGGCTGAGAGGATTGATGGGGGTGCCGATGAGGCGGACTCGATGCTCGCACTCGATCGGGCCGAGATCGTCGAGCGGCCGTGCGGCACCATCGACGATGCGGCCGAGCAGTTGAGGTCCGACGCTCACGGTGCCTGCGCGTTCGCGAGGAACGACGCGCGCTTGGGGGATGAGTCCGTGAGGATCGCCCGTCGGCATGAGGTACAGCCGGTCGCCCGCGAAGCCGACGACTTCGGTCTCGACGCATCGGCCATCGCTCGTGAGCACATCGCACGCGTCGCCGATCGCTGCGCGCGAGCCGACGGCCTCCAGGGCGAGGCCGACCATGCGTGTGAGCGATCCCTCGACCGGAGCGGGGCGCAGGGCCTCGACCTGCCGCACGCTGCGAGCGAGCCGTTCCCTCCAGTGCGCTGCGCGGGCGGCGCCCGTCATGCGCCCTCGGACGCGCTCGGGTCCGCTCCTCTGTCCTGCGCGCCCGGCTGTTCGGCGGCTTCGCCGCTCTCGCCCGCCTCGCTCTCCGCTCGCTGCTCGTTGCGCTCATCGCCGATCAAACTGCTCACGATCGCGTTGACGCGGCTCTCGAACCGCACATCGATCTGCGAGCTCTCGGAGCGGACGAGGCATCCGCCGCGTGCTTGCGTCGGATCCTCGACCAGCGTCCACGCGCGCTCGGCCGCGGGCGCCGACAGATGCTCGCGCACGATCGCCGCATCGTCGGGATGCAAGCGGATGCGTACGTCTCTCGCGGACGGAGGCAGCCGCTCGATGGATTCGCGAATGAGGGCGATGACCTCGCCGGGGTTCGCCCGGATCTCGCGCCGCGCGAGCTGCTTGCCGATCGCAAGAGCGAGCACGACCAGCTGCTGCTGCACTTGCTCATCGACCTCGGCGAGGGGCTTGGCGAGCAGCGCGAGCGTCGAGTCGAGCCGCTGAACGCGCGCTTTGAGCTCGCCCGTAAATCGTC
>JASHTA010000050.1 GCA_030040795.1 Gammaproteobacteria bacterium
GTACCGCACCCGCTTGACGCACTCCATGGAGGTCGCGCAGATCGCGCGCTCCATCGCCCTTGCGCTGCATCTCAACGAGCCGTTGACGGAGGCCATCAGCCTGGCGCACGACCTGGGGCACACCCCGTTCGGCCACGCGGGGCAGGATGCGCTCAACCAGTGCATGCGCCCTTACGGGGGCTTCGAGCACAACTTGCAGTCCCTGCGCGTGGTCGACGAGCTCGAGGATCGCTACGCCGACTTCCACGGCCTCAATCTCACGTTCGAGTGCCGCGAGGGCATTCTCAAGCATTGCTCGCTGCGCAACGCCCGCCGGCTGGGCGATGTGGGCGAGCGCTTCATTCTCCGGCAACAGCCGAGCCTCGAGGCTCAGATCGCGAACCTCGCCGACGAGATCGCCTACAACAATCATGATGTGGACGACGGGCTGCGCGCCGGTCTGATCGAGGTGCAGGACCTGCAGCGCGTGCGGCTCTTCGAGCATCAGTACACGGCGGTCCTCGAGCAGTATCCGAGCCTCGGCGAGCGCAAGCGCGTTCACGAGACGATTCGGCGCATGATCAATGTCGTCGTAGTGGATCTCATTCGCACCACCCGCCAGCGGCTGGAAGAGGCTCGCCCGGCCTCGAGCGACGACGTACGCAAGCGGTCGAGACCGCTCGTCGGGTTCAGCGAAGCGGCGCTCGAGGAGCACCTCGAGCTCAAGGCGTTCCTGCGCCAGCGCGTGTACCGCCACCACAAGGTGGTGCGGATGACGGCCAAGGCGCGCCGCGTCGTCGAGCAGCTGTTTGCTGCCTTCATGGACGATGTGGATCTCATGCCGCCGGCGCATCGCGACGCGGCGCATGACGCCGAGCACGAGCACGGAGCCGCCGGGCGGGCGCGCGCCGTGGCGGACTACGTGGCGGGCATGACGGACCGGTACGCGATCCTCGAGCACGGCAGGCTGTTCGACCCCGCCGAGAGAACGTGAGCGCGCGATCTCAAGCGCTCGCGCAACGCTCCCGCAGCCGGCGGCCCGAGCCCTTGTCCGCGTGATCGACGAACACATACAGGCCCACACCGTAGAGCGGCCGGTCCTTCGCGTCCTTGCGCGCGCAGGCGAAGAGCTTCTCGTCCATCGCGTCGAGGAGCGCCTCGCCGCTCGATCGCGCGAGGTGCTCGACTTCTCCCAGCCGGCGCACGTCCAGCGAGGCGCAGCCGACCCAGCGATGCAATCGGCCTGCGGCCGCGGAGCGCTTCTCGCAGGTGTTGTGCTCGATGGTCTCGGCGAAGCGGCGGACCGAATCGAGGATCGGCACCGCGAGGAATCGGCGGCCCATGACGCCGAGCAGCACGTTCGAGACCAGGCGTACACGCTGTCCGCGGTCGTACCGCTGAATCGACCCGAGCGCTTGCAGCAGCTCGAGGGCATTGCCTGCCTCGATCGAGACCTTGGCCTTCTTCAGCAGGTACGCGAAAGAGCCCGTGTCTCGACGAGTGCCGGCGAGCCTCAATCTCATCGGCGCTCCCGTCTCGTCGATGAACTGCGGGTCCCGCGCCCAGGCCCTGAGGATCTCGGCGAGCTGCAGGAAGCACGCGCGAGTCAGCCAAACGCCCCGGGCGGGAGTACGGGCGTACAGGCGGTGCGCTCGCTCGCTCGCCGTGCGCAAGGCGCCCTCCGTGATTCCGGAGGCCCTGAGCACGTGGAAGAAGGGGCGTATCACATTGAAGGCGGTCTGCTGCAATTGCGGCAGCGTGGGTCCATTCACGTTCTCCATGAAGCGCTCCGCGTAACGTCGCCGTGGTGCTCTGGGGGCTCGGCTCGGCACCGCGACAGCTCGGGTGCCCGCGGTGCTATACTTCGCTTTGGTGGAAAAATCGCACAGCCACGGCCGAGTTGCAATGGCTGTCCCCCGTTGAGAGAGGTCTAAGGCGAACCGGCGAACGTCCCATCTCGCGAGAGATTTTCGCTATGCAGTCCGATTTTCGCTCAGCGTTGGTTTTTCTTTGCAGGCGGGTGCTCTACCCGCTCGTGCGGATCCTGGTTCGCTTCGGCATCAGTGCGGGCGAGTTCAAGTCGATCGTCGACAGCGTGTACGCGCGCGCCGGCCTCGAGTACCTTGCGCGCGAGGGCCGGCGGGCGACCCACTCCAGGCTCGCCGTCATCACGGGGATCAACCGGACCGCTCTGGCGGCCATCCTCGCGGCTCCGCAAGGAGACGACTTTCAACCCCGCAGCGGCACCCAGCTCCATCGAGCCGCGCGCGTGTTGGATGGCTGGTACGACGACGTCGATTTCCAGACGCAATCCGGCGGTCCGGCCGTGCTGCCCATCCTCGGAGCGCGCCGCAGCTTTCACCAGCTCGCGCAGCGCTACAGCGGCGGCGTCTACCATCAGACGATTCTCTCGGAGCTGGAGCGCCTCGGCGCAGTCAAGCGCACGGGCTCCGACAAGGTTCGCGCCGTGCGCCGGTCGCTCGCCACGGGGGGCGCGAGCGCCGAATCGCTGCATGCCGCCGGGGAAGTCGCGGGCGATCTGATGGCGACGCTCGAGCACAACCTCACCGCGGCCACGCACGAGCAGCTGCCCGTCCGCTCGCTGGTCCTGAAGGCCGACGCCCGGAGCCTGCCGCTGTTTCGAGCCCAGGTCGGGCGGCGCGCGGATGCGCTGCTCGAGCAGATCGAGTCCTTTCTCGAGGCCCATCGCCTGGAGCGCGGCCGAGACTCGCCCGGCGACGGGCAGCCGGAGGAGCTGTCGTTCGGCGCTGCGGTGTTCGCCACGTGCCGCGATGAGGATCAGGCGGAACGGCGCCGCGCCTCGCGCAAGGGCGGCTCTTAGTGCGCCGCCAGCTCGTCCCGCAACGCTCTTCTCAAGATTTTGCCGACGTTCGTCTTCGGCAGCTCGGTCCGGAAGTACACGTGCCTCGGCACCTTGTAGCCCGTGAGTGATTTGCGGCAGAAATCGATGACATCGCGCTCCGTGAGCCGAGGATCTTTCTTCACGACGAACAACGCCACGACTTCCCCGGAATGGGTATCCGGCTGCGCCACGGCCGCCACCTCGAGGATGCCGGGGTGCGCCGCGGCGACTTCCTCCACCTCGTTCGGGTACACGTTGAAGCCGGACACGAGGATCAAGTCCTTCTTGCGATCCTGGATGTAGACGTACCCGCGCTCGTCCATGCGGCCGATGTCTCCGGTGCGGAGCCAGCCGTCGGGCAGCATCACCTTCGCGGTCTCGTCGGGGCGGTTCCAGTAGCCCCGCATGACCTGGGGCCCCCGGACGCAGATCTCCCCGGTCTCACCTAGCGGAAGCTCGCGTCCGTCTTCGTCTTTCATGGTGACCTCGGTCGAGGGGATCGGTAGCCCGACCGAGCCGTTGAATTCCTCGAGCGCCGGATTGATGCACACTCCCGGCGAGGTCTCCGTGAGGCCCCAGGCCTGGCACATCGGGTTGCCCGTGACCTTCTTCCAGCGCTCGGCGACCGAGGCCTGCACGGCCATCCCGCCGCCGAGCGTGATCTTCAGATGACTGAAGTCCAGGCGGTCGAATCCGCTTGCGTTGAGCAGGGCGTTGAAGAGCGTGTTGACGCCGGTCAGGCACGCGAACGGGTATTTTCCGAGCTCCGCGACGAAGGCGCGCAGATCCCGAGGATTGGTGATCAGCACGTTGTGCCAGCCGAGCCTCAGGAACACCAGGCAGTTCGCCGTGAGGGCGAAGATGTGATAGAGCGGAATCGGCGTGAAGAGGACGCCGGGCCCGCCCTGCCCCCGCTCGAGGAACGGGCGAATCCAGGCCTCCGCCTGCAGCACGTTGGCGCAGATGTTCCCGTGGGTGAGCACGGCGCCCTTCGCCACACCGGTCGTGCCGCCCGTGTACTGCAGGAACGCCACGTCGCCGTGGCCGAGCTCGGCCGGATCGAGACTGAGCCCCCGCCCTTCGCGCACGGCGGACCGAAAGTCGAGCGCGCCTGCGATACGCCACGGAGGAACCTGCTTGCGCCTGTGGCGCACGACGTAGTTGACGACCGCAGACTTGGGGAAGGCGAGCCAGTCTCCGACGGCGGTGACCAGCACCCGCTTGACCTGCGTCCGCGGCAGCACGTCCGCCACGACGTGCGCGAAATTCTCGAGCACGAGAATCGCCGCCGCGCCCGAGTCATTGAGCTGGTGCTCCAGCTCGCGCGCCGTGTAGAGCGGATTGGTGTTGACGACAGCGAGCCCGGCGCGGAGCGCACCGAGCATCGCGATGGGATACTGAAGGATGTTGGGCAGCATGATGGCGATGCGGTCGCCGCGTGCGAGGCCCGACCTCTTCTGCAGCCACGCGGCGAATGCGCCGGAGAGCTCGCCGAGCTTCTCGTAGCTCAGCGAGCGGCCCATCTGCGTGAAGGCCGTTCGTGGGCCGAATTCCGAGAAAGTCCGCTCGGCGAGCTCCTTCACGGAGCTCAGGGCGGCCGGGTCGATCTCGGCGGGCACGCCGGGGGGATAGGATTTCAGCCAGACTTTTTGCACGGTGCGAGCAGCCCGCTCAGCGCGGCCCCCGATCCGGCTCGGGCCCCATCGAGCTTCGCTGCAGCAGCGGCGCGAGGTACGGCCAGACGGTGTCGAGCACGAGCGGCTCGCCTTCGGCGTTCGGATGAAGGCCGTCCGCCTGCATCAGTTCGGACTTCAGCGCGACCCCTTTCAGCAGGAAGGGGACGAGAGGCACGTGCAGCTGCTGCGCCAGCTCTCCATACATGGCCGCGAACGGATCGCCGTATCGCGGGCCGTAATTGGGAGGCAGGCGGATGCCGAGGAGCAGCACCTTCGCGCCCGCCTGCTCGGCGAGGCCGGTCATCCGGGTGAGACGATCCCGGATGGCGCCGACCGGCAGCCCCCGCAAGCCGTCGTTCGCGCCGAGCTCCAGGATCACGATCGCCGGCCGGTGCAGGCGCAGCGCGCGCGGCAGGCGCTGCAGCCCGCCGCTCGTCGTCTCGCCGCTGATGCTGGCATTCACGATGCCGTATCCGTACCCTTGGGCCTGCAACCGTCTCTGCAGCAAGGCGACCCAGCCCCGATCGGCGTCGAGTCCGTACGCAGCGCTCAGGCTGTCGCCGAACACCAGGATGGTGCGGCTCGGCGCGGCCGCAGCGCCCTGGGGCCCGATGAGCACCTGGAGCCCGATGAGCAGCAAACCCGTTGCGAGCGCTCTGGCGCCCGCGATTCGCGAGAACGTTCTCAAGGCAACGAACCTCTCCAAGGAGGTTAGCAGCCCGGAGGGGAAGCTGACCATCGTGCACGACGTGTCGATCGAGGTCGGTGCCGGAGAGTCGGTGGCGATCGTGGGCGCCTCGGGCGCGGGCAAGTCGACGCTGCTCGCGCTGCTCGCCGGACTCGACACGCCGACCTCCGGGAAGGCCTGGCTCGCCGGTGAGGATCTGACGCTGCTCGATGAGGATGGACGCGCCAAGCTGCGAGCGCAGCGCGTCGGATTCGTCTTTCAGGCCTTTCATCTCATCCCCGCTCTCACGGCGCTCGAGAACGTGAGATTGCCCCTGGAGCTCGCCGGGCGCTCCGACGCCCGCCGCACGGCCCTCGAGGCTCTCGAGCGCGTCGGCCTGCGGGCACGCACCGGGCACTATCCGCGCCAGCTCTCGGGCGGTGAGCAGCAGCGTGTCGCCTTGGCGCGCGCGTTCGTCACCCGGCCGGCCGTTCTGTTCGCCGACGAGCCGACCGGCAATCTCGACTCGGTGACCGGCGGGCAGGTGGCGGACCTGCTGTTCGGGCTGAACGAGCAATCGCAGACCACGCTCGTGCTCGTCACGCACGAGCGCACTCTCGCCTCGCGCTGCGGGCGGATCCTGCACATGGAAGCCGGCCGGATGGTGACCTGATGCGCGTTGCTGCCCTGATCCGCGCCGCGGTCCGCCGGGCTCCGGAGCTCGTCCCATGCGCGCCGTAGGGCTCGCCCTGCGAAGCTTCGCGCGGGAGTGGCGCTCCGGCGCGCTCGGCGTGCTGCTGCTCGCGCTCACCACGGCTGTCGCGGCGCTGACCGGAGTCGGTTTCCTGGTGAACCGCGTCGCGATTGCCGTTGACGAGCAGGCGAACTCGGTCCTCGCCGCCGACCTGCGGCTGGGGTCCACTCGTCCCATCGACTCCGCGTACTTTCAGGAGGCGGCCCGCCGCGGGGTTCAGTCCGCGCGCACCGTCTCGATGCTGAGCGTCGTGTTCCTCGGCGATGCGAGCGAGCTCTCCGATCTGGAAGCGGTCTCCGCCGGCTATCCGCTGCGAGGCACGCTCAAGGTGGCCGACCAGCCGTTCGCGGCCGGCTCGGCGGCCAGCGGCATTCCCGGGCGCGGCGAGGCGTGGCCGAGCTCGAAGCTGCTGGCGACGCTCGGCGGCAAGGTGGGCTCCACGCTCTCGATCGGCGCGGCGAGCTTCCGAGTGACGCGGGTGCTCATCTCGAGGCCGGATCAAGGCGGCAACTTCGCCGAGCTCGCGCCGAGCCTCATTCTCAATGCCGACGATCTGCCCGCGACTCGGCTCCTCCAGCCGGGAAGCCGTGCGAGCTACGCAGCCTTGTTCGCTGGCGATCATGCGCACATCGCGGACTTCCGCCAGTGGCTCCTCGCGCACAGCCAGCCCGATGAGCGCTTGCGCGACGTCAGCGAGGCGAGTCCGCAGATCAAG
>JASHTA010000450.1 GCA_030040795.1 Gammaproteobacteria bacterium
CTATGGCATCCGGGAGTGAACGTCTAGGCTTCGAGCCAGGGCAACCGATCCATATCGACGTTGCCGCCGGAGAGGATCACGCCGACGCGCAGCCCTGCGGCCGGCAGTCCCCGATCGAGCAGCACGGCGACGGGAACGGCCGACGAGGGCTCGATGACGATCTTCATGACCTCCCAGACGAGGCGCATCGCGCGAACGATCGACTCCTCGCCTGCCGTCACGATGTCGTCGACGTGAGCCTGGATCAGCGCGAAGCTCAGCTCGCCTAGCGAGCTGCGCAGGCCATCGGCGATCGTGAGCGGATTGCCGGCCGAGATCAGCCGCCCGGCGCGAAGCGAGCGCTGCGCATCGTCCGCGGCAGCGGGCTCCGCGCCGATGACGCGGATGGCGCGGCGCAACCCTTTGGCCGCGACGGCGACTCCGCTCAGCTGGCCGCCGCCACCGACGGGGCAGACGATCAGGTCGAGATCCGGCACGTCCTCGAGCAGCTCGAGCGCCGAGGTGCCCTGCCCCGCCATGACGCGCAGATCGTTGTAGGGGTGCACGAAGTGCGCGCCCGTCTCGGCCGTGAGGCGCCGCGCGGTGCTCTCGCGGGACTCCTGCGTCGGCTCGCAGAGCGTCACGCGACCGCCGTAGCGCGCAACGGCGCTCTTCTTCGCCTCGGCCGCGGTCGAGGGCATCACGACATACGCTGGAATGCCTCGATTGCGGGCCGCAAGCGCGACGGCCGCGCCGTGGTTGCCCGATGAGTGGGTGACGACGCCGCGGCTCGCTTGCGCGTCGCTCAACGAAAAGACCGCGTTGTGCGCGCCGCGAGCCTTGAACGCGCCCACCTTCTGGAAATTCTCGCATTTGAAATGAATTTGAGCGCCGGTGAGCGCATCGAGCGATGCGCTCGTCATCACCGGCGTACGGTGCACGTACGGGCGGATCCGCTCGCGCGCCTCTTGAATGTCCCGCAGGGTCAGATCCGCAGTCACGGCGCGCCGCGGCGGCTACCGCTTGTTGATCGAGTCGATCGAGCGCTTGTCCGCCGCGAGCGCCGCCTCGTGCACGGCCTCGGAGAGGGTCGGATGAGCGTGCATCGTGCGCTGCAGGTCTTCGCTGCTCGCAGAGTACTCCAGGGCGAGGACGGCCTCGGCGATGAGCTCGCCGGCGAGCGGTCCGATGATGTGCACACCCAGAATCTCATCGTCGTCCTGTGCGGCGATGAGCTTCACGAAGCCCTGCGTCGCCTCCATGGCGCGCGCGCGGCCGCTCGCGAGGAACGGGAAGAGGCCGACCTTGTACGCGCGGCCGCTCGCCTTGACCTGCTCCTCGGTCGCTCCGACGGTCGCGATCTCGGGCGCCGTGTAGATGACAGAGGGAATCGCGCGGTAGTTGACCTCGCCGAATCGGCCCGCGATGAGGTCGGCGACCATGATGCCTTCCTCCTTGCCCTTGTGCGCGAGCATCGGGCCGCGCACGCAATCTCCGACCGCCCAGACACCTTCGGCCCCCGTACGGCAGTGGTCATCGACCTCGATGAAGCCACGCTCGTCTAGCTTCACGCCCGTGCCCGGGGCGAGCAAGTCGCGCGTATAGGGCCTGCGCCCGACCGCCACGATGAGTGTGTCGACCGTGACGCTTTGCTCGCCCTTCAAGTCGGTGTACGACACTTCAACGGCACCGTCGGTCGCCTTCGCGCCCGTCACCTTGGCGCCGAGCCGGATGTCGAGCCCCTGCCGCGTGAGCTGGCGCAGCGCCTCCCGCGCGAGCTGCCGATCCACCGTCGCGAGGAAATCCGCGAGCGCCTCGAGCACGATGACCTCGCTGCCGAGACGCCGCCACACGCTCCCGAGCTCGAGGCCGATCACGCCCGCTCCAATGATGCCGAGGCGTTTCGGCACCGAGCCGAGCTCGAGCGCCTCCCACGAGTCGATGATGCGCCGGCCATCGAACGGCGCCGCCTTCAGCTCGATCGGCGCGGACCCGCTGGCGAGCACCACGTGCTTCGCCGTGAGCTCGCGCCGCGATCCGTCGTGCGCCGTGAACTCGACGCGCTTGCCGGGAAGGAGCTTCCCGTGTCCCTGCAGCGGAGTCACACCGCCGGCCTTGAACAGCGCGGCGATTCCATCGGTCATCTTCTTGACGATGCCTGCCCTGCGGCTCTGCATGGCCGGCAGATCGAGCTCGACGCCCGAAGCGCGAATGCCATGCACCGCGAACTCCTCGCGCAGGCGGTGATAGAGCTCGGTCGATTCCAGCAGCGCCTTGGAGGGAATGCAGCCGGCGTTGAGGCACGTGCCGCCGAAGGCGGCGGCACCGTCGTGGTTCTTCCACTCATCGATGCAGGCGACGGAGAGCCCGTTCTGTGCCGCCCGGATCGCGGTGGGATATCCGGCGGGCCCGCCGCCGATGACGATCACGTCGAATGCGTCGGCCATGGCGGTACCCTACAGGCCGAGCAGCATGCGGCCCGGGTCCTCGAGACTCTCCTTCACCGCGACGAGGAATTGCACGGCATCGCGGCCGTCGATGATGCGGTGATCGTAGGTGAGCGCGAGGTACATCATCGGCCGGATCGCGACCGCGCCGTTCACGGCCATCGGACGCTCCTGGATCTTGTGCATCCCGAGGATCGCGCTCTGCGGCGCATTGACGATCGGCGTGGACAGCAGCGAGCCGAACACGCCGCCGTTCGTGATCGTGAACGTGCCGCCGGTCAGGTCCTCGAGGGCGATCGACCCATCGCGAGCGCGAGCCGCGTAGGCGGCGATCTCCTTCTCGATCTCCGCGAAGCTCTTGGCATCCGCATTGCGCACGATCGGCACGACGAGGCCGCGGTCCGTCGAGACGGCGACGCCGATGTCGTAGTACTCGTGGTAGACGATCTCCGCGCCGTCCACGGAGGCATTGACGACCGGGAATCGCTTCAGCGCCTCGATGGCGGCCCGCACGAAGAACGACATGAATCCGAGCTTCACGCCCTCGAGCTTCTCGAAGCGGTCCTTGTACCGGGCGCGCAGCTCCTGCACCGCCGTCAGATCGACCTCGTTGAAGGTCGTGAGCAGCGCTTGGGACGACTGCGCCTCGAGGAGCCGCTGCGCGATGCGCTGGCGCAGCCGCGTCATCGCCACACGCTGCTCCGCCCGGGCACCGGCGGGTGGGCGCGCGGCGACCGGAGCGGATGGCGCCGGGGTCGAAGCCGGCGCCGGCCGTTGGTCGAGATATCCGATCACGTCACCCTTGGTGACCCGGCCGTCGCGCCCCGATGCCGGAATGGCCGCCGGATCGAGCCGGTTCTCCTCGACCAGCCGCCGAGCCGAGGGACTGAGCTTGCCGGGCTGCCGTCCTGTGGCCTCATCGGCGCTCGTCGCGACGGGCGCCGGTTTGCTCGAGCCCTTGGACGCCGCGGCTCCCGCAGGGCCTTCCTCGATAACCGCGAGCAGCTCGCCTGCCTTGACGGTCGCCCCGCTTTGAACCTTGAGCTCCCGCATCACGCCGTTTGCCGGCGCGGGCACCTCCAGCACCACCTTGTCCGTCTCGAGATCGGCGAGGTTCTCATCCCGGCTCACCGCCTCGCCCGGCTGCTTGTGCCAGCCGACGAGCGTCGCGTCCGTGATGGACTCCGGCAGCTGGGGCACGCGGATCTCGATCGTCATCGGCGATTCTCCAGGGCGAGGGCCGTCACAGGCTCTTGCGCAGCGGGGCCACCATCAGTCGTGCCGTATCCCGGCCGGTTCCCTCAGTTGCGGTAGCGCGCAGCGCCGCATCGATGAGCGCCTGCTGCTCCGCCTCGTGGATCTTTGCGACCCCCGTCGCGGGAGCGGCGGCAGCGGCACGGCCCGCGTACAGCACGGGGCGATGCTGGCTCAGGCTCTCCAGGCGATGGCGGATCTGATACCACGCCCCCTGATTCTGCGGCTCCTCCTGGCACCAGACCACTTCCCGGGCATTGGAGAATCGGCGCAGGGCCGCCTCGTAGTCCTCGGCCGGGAACGGATAGAGCTGCTCGATGCGCAGCAGCGCCACATCGCGCAGGCCGTCCTTGCGCCGCGCCTTGAGCAGATCGAAGTACACCTTGCCGCTGCAGAAAACGACGCGCCGCACCTCGCGCGCCGGCAGATCCTCCACCTCGTCGATGACACAGGCAAATGCGCCGCGCGTGAGGTCCTCGAGCGCCGAGACCGAGAGCTCGTGCCGCAACAGGCTCTTCGGCGTCATGACGATGAGCGGCTTGCGGAACGAGCGCAGCATCTGCCGCCGCAGCATGTGGAACATCTGCGCGGGCGTCGAGGGCACGCACACCTGCATGTTGTGCTCGGCGCACAGCTGCAGGAACCGCTCGAGGCGAGCGGAGGAGTGCTCGGGGCCGCCGCCCTCGTACCCGTGCGGCAGGAACAGCGCGAGCCCGCAGACGCGACCCCATTTCGCCTCACCCGAGCTGATGAACTGGTCGATCACGACCTGCCCGCCGTTCGCAAAATCCCCGTACTGCGCCTCCCAGATGGTGAGGGCATTCGGCTCGGTGGTCGAGTAGCCGTACTCGAAGCCCATGACGGCCTCCTCCGACAGCACGGAGTCGATCACCTGGAAGCGAGGCTGATGATCGCGGATGTGCTCGAGGGGTACGTACGTCGCATCCGTCGCCTGGTCGTGCAACACCGCGTGCCGGTGGAAGAACGTCCCGCGCCCGCTGTCCTGGCCCGAGAGGCGCACCGAGAAGCCATCCTCGAGCAGGGCCGCGTACGCGAGCGTCTCCGCGCAGCCCCAGTCGAGCGGCAGCTCGCCCGCCAGCATTTTCGCGCGATTCGCCATGACCTGAGCAACGCGCGGGTGCAGGGAGAAGCCCTGTGGCACGCGAACGATGCGCTCGCCGAGCGCCGCGAGCCTCTCGGGCTGCACGCTCGTCGCCACCCGCTCGCTCCAGTCGACCTGCTTGTACTTGTTCCAGTCCACGGTGAACTGGTTGCCGATCATCCCGAGCGAGGCGCGCGCCTGGGGCCGTCCCTCGTCGAGCCCCTGCCGGTAGCGCTCGG
>JASHTA010000451.1 GCA_030040795.1 Gammaproteobacteria bacterium
CATCACCAGCTGCGCTTCGTCGAGGACGACGAGGCTCAGGACGAGTTCGAGAAGACCATGGTGATCCAGCCCTCGGCGCGCCCGGTGGACAAGGTGCGTACCGCCCGCGAGGCCGTCGAGCAAGCGTCTCCCTCGGCGACAGCGGCTCCCGAGGCCGAGATGCGATCCGCCGCGGTCGACGGACGAGCGCTCAGGAAGGCGAAGCTGCAAGTGCTCTCGGGCGCGTTCGCGGGTCGCGAGCTCGAGCTCAACAAAGCGCTCACCACGCTCGGCCGGCCGGGCGTGCAGGTCGCCGCGATCACGCGCCGCTCGGACGGCTATTTCATCGTCCACGTGGAAAGCGACAAGGACAACGACTTCCCGCTCGTGAACGGGGCGCCGATCGGCGCACAGGCGAAGCGCCTGAGCGACAACGACGTGATCCAGCTCGCGGGCGTGAAGATGGGTTTCTTCGAGGCGTAATCAGCCGCGGCAGTCAACCGCCGCAGTCAACCCGCGCAGCGCTGCGCCGAGCGCATCGAGCAGAAGGCCTGTGCCCTGCTTCCTCGATCCGGCATCGTCGTAGCCGTCGAGGAAGGCTCCCTGTTCCGTCACCTTGAGCGTCGTTCTCGCCCCCTGCGCGACGAGCTGCAGCGTCGCAAGCGACACCGAGATCTTCCTCTCGTCGAGGAACATCTGATACGCGTACACCAGCCGCTCGTTCGGGACCACGTCGTGGTAGATCGCATCGAAGGTCGAGACCCTGCCGCCCTCCCATCGTCCTTTGAGAATCTCGCGCCCGCCGACGCGTACGTCCATCCGCCGCTCGATGAGGTCCCATCGCCCGGGGGTTCCGCCGAACCATTTCTGCTTGGCCTCCGCGTCGGTCAGCGCCTTCCAGACCTGCGGGACCGGAGCATCGTACGTGCGCTCGAGATCGAACGTCGCGTGAACGACCGAGCGGACAGGGCTGGGTGCCGGTGCTTGCATTGCTCGCCTCCGTTTGATTCGCCGCCGTCAGTCCGAGTCGCGCTGGTTGCCGAGCGACGCGAGGTAATGGCCCAGGCGATCGAGGCGGCGCTCCCACTCGAGCCGCCGGGCGTTGATCCATTGCTCCGCCCGGCTGAGCGCGGGAGCCTCGATGGCACAGGTGCGCACCCGGCCCACCTTCTCGGTACGCACGAGACCCGCCTCCTCGAGCACACTCAGGTGCTGCATGGCTGCGGGCAACGACATCGGCAGCGGCCGCGCGAGCTCGGTCACCCGTGCCGGCCCGCGGCCGAGCCGCTCGAGCATGGCCCGGCGGGCCGGGTCGGCCAGTGCGCGGAACACGCGATCGAGATCGGCAGATTGGTTAACCATCTACCTAACTATAGCCGATCGGAATAGTAAAGCAAGTACTTTTGTATTCGCGAGCGCGGCGGCGCTTAGATGACCTCGCGCGGTACGCGCGCGCGCACTCCGCACAGCAGCTCGTAAGCGACCGTACCGGCGTGGGCGGCAAGCTCGCTCACCTCGAGTCCGCGACCCCACAAGACGCAACGCGTACCGACCTCGACCTCGGGCAAGCCCGACACGTCGACCGCGATCATGTCCATGGCGACGCGCCCCACGAGCGGTGCACGCCGGCCGTTGACGAGCACGGGGGTCCCCGTCGACAAGCTGCGCAAGAGTCCATCGCCGTAGCCTCCGGCGACGATGGCGATCCGCGAGTCGTGCGGAGCGGTCCATGCTCCGCCGTAACCGACCGACTCGCCGCGCGGTACGCGTCGCACCGTGATGACCGTCGAGGCGAGCGTCATGACCGGAATGAGACCGAATCCGGCACTCGACTCCTGCGAAAACGGAGAGATGCCGTAGAGAGCGAGCCCGGGGCGGATCCACTCTCCGCGCGCTTCCTCCCAGCCGAGGATGCCGGCGGAATTGCCGATGCTGCGCGCGAGGCCAAGCCCGTGCGTGAGCGCATCAAAGCGCTCGAGCTGCATGCGGGTCATCGGACAATCCCGCTCGTCGGCGCGAGCGAGGTGGGTCATCAAGCGCACCTCGGCGGGCGGTCTTGCGAGAGCGCGGACTCGGGCCAGCACCGCGCCGAAATCCTCCGTGCGAAAGCCGAGGCGGTTCATGCCCGTGTCCACCTTGAGCCATACCACGAAGCGATGCTCGGCGGCGGAGCGCTCGAGGAGCGCGACTTGCAGGGGATCGTGGACGACGATCTCGAAGCGCTGCCGCGCGGCCTCGGCGAGCTGCTCCGAGCTGAAGACTCCCTCGAGCAGGACGATCTCCTGGCGAATGCCGGCCTCGCGCAGCGCGATGCCCTCCTCCAGGCGCGCGACCGCAAATGCGTCCGCTTCCGGCAACGCGAGCGCGGTCGGCACGAGTCCGTGGCCGTAGGCGTTCGCCTTCACCACGGCCATGACGCGGGAGCCGGGTGCCTTGGCGCGAATCTGCCGGAGATTGCTCTTCAGGGCGCTGCTGTCGATGATGGCGCGGATCAGCTGCGTCACCGCAGAATGCCTTCCGCGTAGGAGTCGGGCGCGAAATTCACGAAGCGCGTGTACTGGCCCTGGAAGGTGAGGAGGAACGTGCCGATCTCACCGTTGCGGTGCTTGGCAACGTCGATCTCCGCAATGCCCTTCTTCGTCGTGTCCCTGTTGTACACCTCGTCGCGATAGATCAGCAGGATGATGTCGCTGTCCTGCTCGATCGAGCCACTTTCACGAAGGTCCGACATCACCGGCTTTTTGTGCTCGCGCTGCTCGACGCTCCGATTGAGCTGCGAGAGGGCGATCACGGGCACCGCGAGCTCCTTCGCGAGCACCTTGAGTCCCCGCGAGATCTCCGCGATCTCGGTCGCCCGATTCTCCTTCGTTCCCGGCACCTGCATCAGCTGCAGGTAATCCACGACGATGAGCCCCAATCCATGCTCGCGCTTGACTCGGCGAGCGCGGGCGCGCAGCTCCGTCGGCGTGAGCGCCGGCGTCTCATCGACGAA
>JASHTA010000452.1 GCA_030040795.1 Gammaproteobacteria bacterium
TCGCTCGCGAAGACCCGCGCGTTGAAGCCGCCGATCGAGTGACCGACCAGTACATAAGGCGGCGCGATGCGCGCGTGCTCGAGCAGGCGACGCAAGTCGCGAGCCATCTCGGCACTGGTGCGGGCCTTCGAGGGCTCGCTGCTCCAGCCGAGACCCGCCCGGTCGTGCATGACGATGTGGGTCGTTTTGGCGATCTCGCGCAGTACTCTCGGCCAGCCGACCAGGACCGGCCGGACACAAGCAGCCTCGATCGAGACTCCCGAGCCCTGATCGACCACGACCGCCGGGGTGCCCTCGCCGCGGCAGATGTAGCGCAAAGTCCGGTCGCCGATGCGGAAGCTCTCAAACTCGGGGTGCACGGCGATGCTCGGGAAGAGGGCCGAGGGCATTCGCTGCGCCGCCGCGCGGGCGCAGGAGGGAGGGTACGGCAATCGGCTGCGGCGCTGAATCGCTCACTCGGGCAGGATACACGGCCGCCGCGCGGTGTCCGGGAGCGTCTCTTGCTACACCCTGCAAGGTTGATTTTCGCGATTCCTTCTTCACTTCAGATATGTCACATAAGTCTATGCAAAAAATCAAAAAAATCTATCTGGAGCACCGGCGAGCCAGCGTGTGCTGCGATGCGTGGGCGGAAAAGGCGATTCGCTACCGGCAAGCCGGTGAATGGCGCAAGGCCGAGCGCGCGGAGGACCGCGCCTTTCGCTGCCTCACCCGCATGAAGCGCCTCGCCGATGCGTGGCACGGGCTGAGCGCGGTCGGACCCGGCCTGAGCCCGGCCGGACCCGCCGCGACGCTGCACTGAGCGAGCCGCGGCGAGCGCTGGCCGTACGGCCGCGCGCCAGGTCAACGGCTGCGCGTCTAGTCAACGTCGGCCGTCGTGGTCCGACGCAGCTCGCGCGGCTCGTCCATGTCCCAGCGCCGGCCGCGATGCAGGATGCAGCGATTGTCCCAGATGATGAGATCGCCCGGCTTCCACGTGTGGCGGTGGACGAAGCGCGGCTGAGTCGCGTGCTCGAGCAGGTCCATGAGCAGCACGCGTCCTTCGGGGACCGTCATGCCGAGCACGCTGCGGGCGTGAGCGCCGATGAAGAGAAGCTTGCGGCGCGAGCCGGGGTGCGTGCGCACGATCGGCCAGATGACCGGGGGAAACATGGAGCGCGCCGCCTCGGAATAATTGTCGTCGCCCAGCAGAATGCGCGAGTGCAGCGCGTAATGCTCCGCCTCGAGGCCTTCCAGCTCGGCTTTGAGGGCAGGGTCGAGCGCATCGTACGCGGCTCGCGTGTCGCAGAACTCGGTGTCTCCTCCCCAGGAGGGAAGCTGAACCGCGAGCAGGAGCGAATAGCGCGCCGAGGGTTTCTGGAAGGAGCTGTCGCTGTGCCAGAGCTGGTTTGCGAGATTGCTGATGACCTTGCGGCTTGCGCGCTCGAGCGGAGCGCCCTCGGCATCGAGGTTCGAGATATCCGCGACTTCGGCGTATCCGGTGCGAAGCGGCGGGCCGCCTGCTGCCCGATGCGTTGCGACGACTTTCCCGAATCCTACCTCCAGCACGCCGAGCTGCCGGGTCATCTCGCGCTGCTGCAGGGGATCCATGGCCTGGTCGTGGAACACCAGGATGCCGTGACGGTTCATGCCGTCATGGATTGCGGCGATCGCCGGCGCGGACAGCGGCTCGCGCAGGTCCACGCCCGCCACTTCCGCCGCGAACAGCGGATGCAGCGGAGCGAACGAAATGCTCATCGGCCCACCTTACGGCACGCCGCTCGGGCTGGGAAGAGCGGCGCGCCGGGTGGCCTGGCGCAGCGCGCCGGATCGCGAAGCTCGATTGACGGCCGAGAGAAGCGCGAGCAGCGAGGCCGTCACGATGTTCGAGTGAAGGCCTGCGCCGAATAACGTGGCGCCCGCGGTCGAGATCTCGACGTAGGCCGCAGCGAGCGCGCCGCTTCCCGTCCCGCACGAGTGCTCGTCGTACCCCACCACCTCGATGGGGAGGCCGAGCGCGTGGACGGCAGCGTCGATGGGTCCGGTGCCTGTGCCGTGCGCGATCGTCGCCGTGGTGCCGCTCTGCAGGTGCAGCGCGATGCGCTCGCGATCGGCTCCCTCGGCCGACAGTTGATGGGATCGGTAGATCCAGGGTCCGGCCACGGTCAGATACTCCGCCTCGAACAGCTTCCAGATCTCCTGCGAGGTGAGCTCCTTGCCCGAGTCGTCCGCTGCGCGCTGTACCACACCGCTGAACTCGATCTGCAAGCGGCGGGGGAGCGCGAGCTGGTAATCGCGCTGCAGAAGGTACGCGACGCCGCCTTTGCCCGACTGGCTGTTGATGCGGATGATCGACTCGTAGGAGCGGCCGAGATCCGAAGGATCGATCGGCAGATAGGGCACCTCCCACAGGCCGGGCGCCCCAGGGCGCGTCCCGGTCGCATCGCGCGCCGCCGCCTCGCCACGCGCCGCCGCCTCGCCATGCATCGTTGCCTCGCCACGCATCACCGCATCGCGGGCTGCGAGGCCCTTCTTGATGGCGTCCTGGTGCGAGCCGGAGAATGCCGTGAACACGAGGTCCCCGGCGTAGGGATGCCGGCAGTGCACGGGCAGCTGTGTGCACGCCTCGGCGCAGCGCGCGACCGAGTTGATGTTGGAGAAGTCGAGCCCGGGACTCACTCCCTGCGTGTAGAGATTGAGCGCGAGGGTGACGAGATCCACATTCCCCGTCCGCTCGCCGTTGCCGAACAAAGTGCCCTCCACACGCTCGGCGCCGGCCATCATGGCAAGCTCTGCGGCGGCGACCGCGGTTCCGCGATCGTTGTGGGGATGGACGCTGAGCGTGATGCTGCTGCGCCGGGCGACGTTGCGGCCGAACCATTCGATCTGGTCGGCATAGACGTTCGGCGTCGCCATCTCGACTGTCGCGGGAAGATTGAGGATGGCCTTGCGGTTGGGAGTCGGCTCCCATACCGCGACGACGGCATTGCAGATCTCGACCGCATAGTCGAGCTCGGTGCCGGTGAAACTCTCCGGACTGTACTGGAACACCCAGTCGGTCCCGGGCTCGCGTTCCGCGAGCTCACGGATGAGCGTTGCGCCCCTCACCGCGATGTCGGTGATGCCCGCGCGATCGAGACCGAACACCACGCGGCGCTGGACGGTCGAGGTGGAATTGTAGAGGTGCACGATGGCCCGGCGTACGCCGTGCAGCGCCTCGAACGTCCTGGCAATGAGGTCCGGCCGCGACTGGGTGAGGACCTGCACGGTCACATCGGGGGGAATCCGATCGGACTCGACGAGCTCTCGCACGAAGTTGAACTCGGTCTGCGAGGCGGCGGGGAAGCCGATCTCGATTTCCTTGAAGCCGATCCGCACGAGCTCGCGAAACAGCCGCAGTTTGCGCGCGGAGTCCATCGGCTCGATGAGCGCTTGATTGCCGTCGCGCAGGTCGACACTGCACCAGATCGGCGGTGCGGTCAGGGTTCGTCCGGGCCAGTGCCGGTCATGGAGGGCGACGGGCGCAAAGGCGCGATATTTCTCGGAGGGATGTGTCAACATGAGGGACGTCTCTTGCAAGCGGCGCGGTACGGACGAGCCGAACCGTGTCCGCGGTGGAATCGGTCGATCGGTTCCGGCCTTGTGAGCGCCGGCCGGTGGCGCGTGGGGAGTTAGTGCGCCTGGCGGCGCAGGAGCGCAAGCGCGAGCAGCCGCAGCGCGAGCGCGCCGCGGGGCGGAAGAACAGTGGCAATCGCGCGAAGAGACATGGCGGCACCCTAACACCGGCGGCTCGCAATTGCCAGGAGAACGCTCATGGACCTCGGACTGAACGGCAAACGGGCTCTCGTCACCGGCTCGACGGCCGGAATCGGCCTCGCGACCGCCGAGGCGCTCGTCCGGGAGGGTGCCCGTGTCATCATCAACGGCCGCACGGCAGCGCGGGTCAGTACCGCGTTGGCCGCTCTGCGCCAAGCCGCACCTCATGCCGACGTGCAAGGCGTGGCCGCCGACGTGAGCACCGCCGAGGGCTGCGCTCGCCTCATCGCGGCGCATCCGGAGGTGGACGTGCTCGTCAACAACATGGGCATCTTCGAGCCGAAACGCTTCGATGAGATCTCCGATGCCGACTGGCTGCGCTTCTTCGAGGCGAACGTCCTGAGCGGTGTGCGGCTCGCTCGCCACTATCTGCGAGGCATGCGCGCCCGTAACTGGGGCCGCGTGGTGTTCGTCTCGAGCGAATCGGGCGTGCAGATTCCGTCGGAAATGATTCACTACGGCATGACCAAGACGGCCCAGATCGCGGTGGCGCGCGGACTCGCGGAGACTCTGGCGGGAACTCAAGTCACCGTGAACAGCGTGCTCCCTGGACCCACGGCATCGGAGGGCGTCGGCCGATACATCGCCCAGGCCGTGGCCGCGAGCGGCAAGGATGCCGCGACCCTCGAGCGCGAGTTCTTTACGACCGCCAGGCCGTCCTCCATTCTTCAACGGTTTGCCACGACGGCCGAAGTGGCCTCCCTCATCGCGTACGTTTGCAGCGCCAGAGCATCCGCCACGACGGGGGCGGCGCTGCGTGTCGATGGTGGAGTCGTGCGTGCGATCGTCTGATTGAGAGTGGGCTGGCCCGTCACACGCCGCGCGGACGTCCCATGAGTGAGGCAAGCGAGCATCCGGAGTCCATCGAGCATCCGGAGCCCATCGAGCATCCCGAGTCGATCGAGGTGCCCTACCGGATGCTCTCCGCGCAGGCGCTGCGCGGCGTCGTCGAGGCCTTCGTGCTTCGAGAAGGAACGGACTACGGCGAGCGTGAGATCCTGCTCGACACCAAGGTCTCCCAGGTGCTGCGCCAGCTCGAGCGCGGCGAGGCACGGATCGTTTTCGATCCCCGCACGATGAGTGTGGACATCATCCGAGTGCGATGAAGCTCACGCGGGCTTGAGCTCCGCTCAGCCGTGGCGAATACTCGCGCGGGTGAGGGCGCAAGTGCCGCCCTCGGACGGCGGACGGCGGGTGTGCGGCCGGTGCTCGGCAAGAGAAGCTCGAGGAGAACTGCGGTTTTGCGGCTGGCGCCGGTGGCTCTCGGCCTGCTGGGCGCTGGCGCGCTGCCGCAGGCGCACGCGGACCCTGCGCGTTTCATCACGTACATCGAAGTGCGAAGCGACGCGGCTCCGCGCGCAGAGGCCATCTTGCGCGAGTACGCGCGGGCGCTGCGTGCCGGCGCGGTCTCCTCCCGTGTGACCGTCCTGCAGGAGATCGACCGCTCGGAGCGATTCGTGCTGCTCGAGAGCGCCGCGCGCGCCGAGGCGCTCGTGGCGCTCGAGCGGCAATCGCAGCCGCTGCTTCAATCGCTCGATCCGCTGTTGACCGCGCCGCCGGATCGCCGGGCCTTTCGCGAGTTGAGCGCGGGCTGCGCTCAACGGTCCGCGCGGGACGGCTCGGCGGCCGCGCCGGCGAGGCGCGCTCGCCCGCACGCGATGCCTCGAACGCTCTACGTCGTCACGCATCTCGACATTGGCGGTCCGATGCGTCCCGGACCGTCAGATGCGCTCGCTCTCCTCGCCGGTGCCGCTTGCCGCAGCCCGGGCAACCTCCGCTTCCAGGTCTGGCAGCAGGCCGACCGGGGCAATCATTTCAACCTCGTCGAGGTGTGGCAGCGCCGCAGCGATGTGGACACCTTTGCGGCGAGCGCCGCCGCGCGCAGGTTTCGGAATGCGGTCGCGCCGTGGCTCGGCTCGCCCTACGAGGAGCGACTCTATCGGCCGCTCGCTCTCGAATGACTCGAGCTTTTCGGCCCTCGGCGCAGCTTGCGCCTCGCGGGCTCGTCCACTACATTCGGCCGGCAGGCACGGGTGGATGGCGTCAGGGGGAATCGGCGCGAGTGGAACTGACGCGAAGGGAACTAACGCGAAGGGAACTGACACGAGGGGAGCGGGCGCGAGGGCAAGTCATGTCGCCGGTGGATATTGAGGATTCGGCTCGCTGTGTCGAGGCGCAAATCGTCTACGTCGCGCCCGGCTCGTTCATCAACCGCCGCTTCGTGGCTCCGGGCGTGGAGCACAATACCGGCCGATACGAGGCGCATACCGTCACGGTGCGTGATGGCCGGCCCATTGCGAGTCATTTCGCGCTCGACACACACGGCTTCGTGCTTACCCCACACCGAAGCGCCGTCGTGAACTTCTTCGACAAAGAGGAAGTCGATGCGGTCTATCCGGCAGAGGTTGCGGAGGCCGTCAAAGCGCTCACCGGCGCAAGCCGTGTCGCCGCGCTCGGCTGGATGGCGCGCACCTCCGGCGATCTATCGAAGTTCGAGCGGCCGGCGGCGGGATACACGCACCGCGGCGGCGTTCAGCCGCCGGCCGGCGAGGCGCACGTGGATACCGCTCCCGACCGCGCCGACCGCATGGCACGTGCGACTTACGAGCGGATCTTTCCCGGCGGCAAGGGCTACTCGCGCTACCTCTTCTCGAGCTTCTGGCGCGCCTTCTCGGAGCCGCCGCAGGATATGCCGCTTGCCGTGTGCGATGCGCGCAGCGTGCGCCCCGACGAGGGCACGACCAATACGATGTTCATCGTGGACAAGCTGCCCGACGAGGCGACCATGCTCGGGGAGATGCCGAACGAGGACACCGTTCCCGGCGCCGCGATCTTTCATTACAGCCCCGCGCACCGCTGGTGGTACTTCTCGAACATGACGCGCGATGAGGCGCTGCTCGTGAAGTTTCACGATTCCGACCGCAGCAGGGCCTTGCGCACGCCGCACACGGCTTTTCGCGATCCGAGCTTCGACGGCGCGAGGCCGCGCTGCAGCGTCGAATTCCGCACGATCGCCTATTTCGAATAGCGATGCGGCGCGCCGCGGTGCGCGGCGCCTCCCGGGATCGCTGCGCATCGGGCTCGAGCGGTGCGGCGTCGGGTCTCGGCAGCCCTCGGGGACCGCCCCGCTGCCCCGCTGCCCCGTGCCCCGCTGCCCCGTGCCCCGCTGCTCGCCCGCCAGCCTGCCGGCCCGTTCGGGCCCTTCCGCGAGACGGGCGGCGCAAAGTCCGCTATTCTGTACGTCAGATCGAGGACGATCCGAGCCTCGACCCCGCACACTCAGGCGGGAATCGGCATTTTCGAAAAGAACCGGGAGATGAAATGAGCGAGAAGAGCTTGGAGGACCTGCTCCAGAGCGCGGGCAATACGGTGCGCTGGCTGCGCAATTCGCAGACCGGACCGAATGTCTATCCGGGAGTTCCTCCGGAATTCACCAACTGGCGCGACGAGCAGCGGGCGTGGCAGAAGACCTGCGTGCTGTTCAACCAGTCGTATCACATGGCGGATCTGGCCGTCGAGGGGCCGGATGCGCTCAAAATGCTGTCGTATCTGGCTTTCAACTCCTTCAAGGGCTTCGAGCCGGGCCGCGCCAAGCAGTTCGCGCCGGTGAGCTACGACGGTTACATCATCGGTGACGTCATCCTTTTCTACCTCGCTGAAAATAAGTTCAATCTGGTCGGCCGCGCGCCGGCGCTCGAGTGGGTGCAGTTCCACGCCGCAACGGGCGGCTACAACGTGAAGGTCGAGCTGGATCAGCGGACCGCGCTGAGGAAGGACGGGCGGCGCAAGGTGTACCGCTTCCAGGTGCAGGGACCCAACGCGATGAAGGTGATGCACAAGGCGCTCGGGAAGGCTCCGCCGGAGCTGAAATTCTTTCACATGGCGACGGTGACGATCGGCGGCAAGGCGGTTCATGCCTTCCGTCACGGCATGGCCGGCCAGCCCGGCTTCGAGCTCTTCGGCCCCTGGGACGAAGGTGAGGCGGTGCGCGAGGCGCTCGTGCGCGCCGGCGAGGAATTCGGCCTGCGACAATGCGGGGGCCGGGCCTATTCGTCGAACGCCCTCGAATCCGGGTGGATTCCCTCGCCGCTGCCGGCGGTCTACTCGGGAGAGAAGATGAAGCCCTACCGCAAGTGGCTCACTTTAACGAGCTACGAGGCGGCAGCGTCCCTCGGCGGCAGCTTCATCTCCGATAACGTCGAGGACTACTACTTCACGCCGTGGGATCTCGCGTACGGGGGCTTCGTGAAGTTCGATCACGACTTCATCGGCCGCGAGGCGCTCGAGAAGAAGGCGCAGGGCAAGCATCGCCGAAAGGTGACTCTCGCCCTGAACAACGAGGATGTGACCCGCGTCTTCGGCACGATGTTCAACAAGCAGATCCGCGGGAAATACTTCGACTTTCCGTCGGCCGTCTACGCCATGCACCTCTTCGACAGGGTGCTCTCGGGCAGCAAGCCGGCGGGCGTTTCCACCTGGATCGGCTACAGCTCCAACGAAGGCAAGATGCTCACGCTCGCGGTGCTCGACGCGGAATACGCCGAGCCCGGCAACGAGGTCACGCTGATCTGGGGCGAGCCCGACGGCGGCACGACCAAGCCGACCGTCGAGCCGCACATTCAATCGGAGATTCGTGCGATCGTGAGCCCGGCGCCCTACACGGAAGTCGTGCGCAGCTCCTATGCGCCGGGCGGCTGGCGAGCCTCCGGAGCGGCATGATGGGGGCATGAAGGCCGGCATGGGCCGGCATGGGCCGGCCTGAGCGGCACGTCGGACGCTCGAGGCGAAAAGGCGGCTGGGGGGATGTCGCATGGCGGATTCGGAGACTTACGATTTCATCGTCGTAGGAGCGGGGACTGCCGGGTGCGTGCTCGCGAACCGGCTTTCGGCGGACCCGAGGAATCGGGTCCTGCTGCTCGAAGCCGGCGGCGACGACCGGCCGCTGCACAACCTCAAGCATTTCCGCTCCAATCTGATGGTTCACATGCCCATCGGATTCGGCAGGACGCTGAACGACCCCAATGTGAACTGGCTCTACGAGACGGAGCCGGATGAGGGCTCCGGGGGGCGCAGGCACAAGTGGCCGAAGGGCAAGGTTCTCGGCGGCTCATCCTCGATCAACGGCCTGCTCTACATTCGCGGCCAGGCCGACGATTACGACGACTGGCGGCAGATGGGCTGCGAGGGCTGGTCGTACCGCGACGTGTTGCCCTATTTCCGCCGCTCGGAGCACCAGGAGCGGGGCGAGAACGAATGGCACGGCACGGGGGGGCCTCTCAATATCTCGGATATCACCGAGAAGCATCCGATTTCCGCGGCGCTGCTCGAGGCGGCGGTTCAGGCGGGCATTCCCCGCTCGGACGATATCAATGCGGCGAGCCAGGAGGGCGTCACCTGGTTCCAGCTCTCGATCAAGAACGGGCGGCGGCACTCGGCGGCCGTGGGGTATCTGCACCCGGTGATGGGGCGGCCGAACCTGCGCGTCGTGACGGAAGCGCACGCCACGAGGGTTCTGTTCGAGGGGCGCACCTCGACCGGCGTCGAATACTTGCAGGGCGGCGAGCGGCGCATCGCGAAGTGCCGGCGCGAGGTGATCCTCGCCGCGGGTGCGGTCGCCTCCCCGCAGCTGCTCGAGGTCTCCGGCATCGGGCGCGGCGATATCCTCCAGCAGCACGGTATTCCTGTCCTGCAGGAGCTCAAGGGGGTCGGCGAGAACCTGCAGGATCATTTCATGATCGGCTGCCAGTGGCGTCTCAAATCCGGATGCGTGAGCGTCAACGAGCTCTCGCGCGGCGGCCGGCTGCTGAAGGAGGTCGTCAAATATGCTCTCCTGCGCAAGGGACTGTTGACGTTCGCGGTCGCGCACATCGTCGCCTTTTGCAGATCCCGGCCCGAGCTCAGGCGTCCGGACTTGCAGTTCCACCTGATGGCCGCCTCCATGGACCTCGAGATCCTCGGCAAGACTCAGGCGCTGGTGCTCGAGCGCGAGCCGGGTCTCACCTGCACGCCCTGCCAGATCCGTCCGGAATCGCGCGGCTCCGTGCACATCAAATCGCCGGATGCCGTGGTCTATCCGCGGATCGTCCCGAACTATCTGGCCCATCCCGCGGACAAGGAGGCCGCCATCGCCGGCTTGAAGTGGGCCCGCAAGATCATGACCCGGCCGGCGATCGTGCCGTATCTCGCCCAGCCTGGAGATCCCTTCGGCGATACGGATGAGAGCATGCTCGCCTACTGCCGCGTCGCGGGCGCCACGCTCTATCACGCGGTCGGCACATGCAGGATGGGTCACGATCCCTTGGCGGTCGTCGATCCGCAGCTGAAAGTCCACGGCGTCGATCGCTTGCGCGTGGTGGACGCATCCATCATGCCGCACATCAGCTCGGGCAACACCAACGCGGCCACGGCCATGATCGCGGAGAAGGGCTCCGACCTCATCCTGGGGAAGGCTTCCACCGCCGCATAATCGGCACCGGGCTGTCGCTGATCAGGAAGCGGGCCCGTGCTTGCGCGCCGCAGCCTGCATCGGCGAGGGCATGGCGAGTGCGGCCGCTACTGCGGGCCTTGCGCGAACGCGGCGATGCCAGTCCATCACGCGAGGCGAGACGGTCTCGTTCAGGATGTCGCCGAATCGCCCCGGCATGTGGGCCGCCATCGCGAAGCACGCGATATCCGCGAGCGAGTAGTGAGGGCCGGCGAGCCACGGGCCCTTCGCGAGCGCGGCCTCCATCTTGCCGATCCCCTCCGCCAGGGTCCGCCGCCAGGCCGCCATCTGCTCGGCGGTATAGCCCTGCGCGGCGGCGATGCGCCACTTCTCGCGCTTCTCCTCGCGGGGAATCCGCGCGAGCTTCGCCGCGAATTCCTCGCGGCTCAGCTTGTCGGTGATCGTGTGGATCATCAGCTGCCAGCCGATCTGGCTCAGCGCGGGCCGGAAATACTCATCGACGTACTTGGTGAAGAGGCGCATTCTCGCGCACTCGAGCGGATCAGCCGGGCGCAGAGGGGGCGAGGGAAAGATCTGATCGAGGTATTCATTGATCACCGTCGATTCGGTGATGACCGTGCCGTCGTGAACCAGAACGGGAACCTGTCCGTCGGGATTGATCTTCAGGAACTGCGGCTCGTGCTGCTCGAACGCCTGGATGTTGACGAGGTGGCTCACGAAGTCGATGCCTTTCTCCTTGAGGCAGAGCAGAACCTTCAGGCTGTTCGAGGCGGGTTCGGCATGGTAGAGCTCGAGCACGGGTTGCGTCCTTGACCCTCACTCGGGGTTGATGGCACGCGTGCGGCCCATGGCTTTGGCGCGCTCGGGATCTTTCGGTGGCGGATAGGCCGCGAGGATGCCCTCGAACTTGGTTTCCGCCCAGCCTCGATACTCGCCGTGCGTGATCACGTAAAGCTGATTGGTGCGGATCGCCTCGAGCACCAAACGCCCGGCATCGAGCGGATCGGACCAGTCCGGCGCGTCCTCCCGTGTCGCGAGGCGTTCCTCCTCGGCCCGATACCCGGAATGCTGGCGATAGCGCGGCTGACGGTAGCGGCCGGCTTCGCGGATATTCGTCTTGAACGGTCCCGGCAGCAGTACCGAGACGCCGATGCCGTGATCCGCGAGCTCATCGCGCATGGCCTCGGTCATTGCCATGAGCGCCGCTTTGGCCGTCGCATAGATGACCGCATTGCGTGGGGAGGGCGTGATCGCAGAGAGCGAGGAGGTCGTGACGATGTGGCCGCCTTGGCGCTGCGCAATCATGCGGGGAAGGAACGTGCACAGCCCGTTGACGGCACCGCCCAGGTTCACGTTGAGTCCCCAATCCCAGTCGTCGAAGGTCGCTGTGGCAATGGGGCCGGCGATTCCGACGCCGGCGTTGCTCACCAACACGTGGACGGCACCGAATTTTTCGCCCGTTTTGTCCGCAGCGCGGCCAAACGCTTCCCGGTCCGTCACGTCGAGCTCGATCGCCAGGACATTCTGACTGTGTCCGAGCGAATCAAACAGCGCGAGCGCCGCTGCGAGATGATCCTTGCGAATGTCGGCGAGGGTTATTCTCATGCCGGCATCGACCAGCACACGGGCAATGCCGAGCCCGATGCCGCTTGCGCCGCCGGTGACGAAGGCGCATTTCCCGCTGAGCTGTTCCATATCACCTCTCAAAGTGACGAGCTGCCGGGGGACCGCAGATGCGCATAGTCTACAGTTGGCACCGCTCCGTCAACGCTCGGCGCGGCACGAGCCGCCTGGTAGGCGGGCCGAAGCGCGGACAAGATGGCGGTGGCGCGACCGCAATCGCGTCCCGCAACGCGTGAGGTTGCACCGGCGCGTTATCTGCTACACCTCCGTTCGAGCGAACAGGAGGAGCCCGTCATGGCGAGAGCATTGTGGTCCGGCAACATCTCTTTCGGCCTGCTCAACATTCCCGTGGACCTCATGCCGGGTGAGCGGCGTACGGACCTGCGCTTCCACCTGCTGGACGCACGGAACAAGGCCCGAGTGCGATACGAGCGCATCAATTCCGAGACCGGCGAGGAGGTGCCGTGGAACCATATCGTCAAGGCCTTCGAGTACCGCAAGGGCAGCTACGTCGTGCTGGAGCCGGAGGACCTCAAAGCCGCCTCGCCGCAAAGCAAAGAGACGGTGGAGATCGAGTCCTTCATCGATTTGACGGCCGTCGATGCGCGCTACTTCGAGCGGCCGTACTACCTGGTACCGGCCAAGAAGGCCGAGAAGGGCTATGTGCTGCTTCGCGAGACCTTGCGGGAGCTCGACAAGGCGGGACTGGCGCGCGTCGTCATTCGCACCCGCGAATATCTCGCCCTGGTGCAACCGCGAGAGCAGGCGCTGATGCTGTTGCTCCTGCGGTATCCACAGGAGCTCGTTCCCGAGAGCGATTACGCGTTCCCCGATCGGCCGCTCAGCGCCTACCGTCTGCAACCGCGCGAGCGCGAGATGGCGCGCGAGCTGGTCGAGTCGATGAGCGCCAAGTGGACCCCGCGCGACTACCACGACGAGTTTCGTGCGAAGCTGTCCAAGGTCATCGAGAGGCGCCTGCATCGCAAGAACGCGCGCATCGAGGCGCCGCGCGAGCAGCCCGTCGAGGAGCCGGGCAGGGTTGTCGACTTCATGGCCGTGCTCAAGCGCAGCTTGGAGCAAAAGGCGCACGGAGCGGCGAAGGCGCGCCCGCATCGCACGAGCGGGAGATCCCGCAAGAGCGGCTGATGCGCTCGGCCCC
>JASHTA010000453.1 GCA_030040795.1 Gammaproteobacteria bacterium
ATGAGAGCTGGCCGATCGGTCCGGCACCGGCGCGGAAGAGCTATCTCAACGGACGCGCCATGCTCGACGTGGCGCGGAAATGTGGCGCGGATGCGATTCATCCCGGATACGGCTTTCTCTCGGAGAGCGCCGAGTTCGCAACGGCCTGCGCGACCGCCGGCATCGTCTTTGTCGGACCTTCGCCGGCAGCGATTGCCGCGATGGGAGAGAAGGCGGCGGCGAAGGAGCGCATGCGTCGCGCAGGCATCCCGGTGCTGGCGGGCTACCACGGTGAGGATCAGGCGCTCGCCGCGCTCGAGCGCCGCGGGCGCAAGCTCGGGTTTCCGCTCATCGTCAAGCCGAGCGGCGGCGGCGGCGGAAAGGGCATGCGGATCGTGCAAAAGGCGGAGGAGCTGCGCGGGGCGCTCGAGGCGTCGCGCCGCATCGCGGAGAATGCGTTTGGCGACGAACGGCTGCTGCTCGAGCGCTATCTGCCTGCTGCACGACACGTAGAGGTGCAGGTGCTGGCGGACCAGCGCGGATCGGTGTTGCACCTCCTCGAGCGGGACTGCTCGATTCAGCGCCGGCACCAGAAGCTGATCGAGGAAGCGCCGGCGCCCGGCCTCGATGAGCGGCTGCGCTCCGCCATGGCGAATGCGGCGTGCGCGGTCGCGCGCGAGGTCGCGTACACCGGCGCGGGAACCGTCGAGTTTCTACTCGATGGAGCAGATTTTTATTTCATGGAGATGAATACCCGATTGCAAGTCGAGCACGGAGTGACCGAGGCCGTGACGGGGCTCGACCTCGTCGAGTGGCAGCTTCGGATCGCCGCGGGCGAGCCGCTTGCGCTCGCGCAGGAGGAGATTGCCGCACAGGGCCATGCCATCGAAGTGCGTGTGTGCGCGGAGGACCCTGCGCAGGACTTTCTTCCGGGCTCGGGGCGCTTGCGGCTCGCGGCCTGGCCGCGCGCGGACGCCGCCGTGAGGGTGGATGCCGGATTCGACACCGGCGATGTCGTTCCTCCCGATTACGACTCGCTCCTCGCGAAAATCATCGTCCACGGCCCCACGCGCGCCGCAGCCATTGCGCGCCTGCGCGATGCGCTCGAGGAGACGCGCATTGCCGGCGTGCCGACGAACGTCGAGTGGCTCGCGGCCGCGCTCGAGATTCCGGCGTTTCGGTCCGGAGCGTTCAGCACGGAGTTCGTCGCGCACCATCACACCTCGCTCATCGCGCGCTCGGACGACGGCATGCTTGTGCCATTTGCCGCAGCGGCCGAGGCTTTTACCCTGCAAGGCGCGGGTGCGCCGGCCTCGCCGTGGACCTTGGCCGACGGATTTCGCCTGGGTGAGGCCGCGCCGATCGAGGTGCGGCTGCTCGCGCCGGCTGGCGGCACGAGCGCCGAGGTGTGGGTCCGCGGCCGGTCGAGCGTGGAGGTGCTCGCGAACGGAGTCGCCCTGAGCATCGAGAGGGTGCCGACCGACGGCAAGCTTCTCGAGATGAGGTCTGAAGTGCGCGGAGGATTTGCGCAGGCGCTCGTGGTGTCGGATCGGATCGATGTTTGGCAAGGCAGCCGCCACGTGGAATTCCGCGTCGTGAATGTGGATTCCGCCGGCTCGGCGGCACGCCATCCGGTCGGTAGCCTGGCGACGGCCTTGCCCGGCGTGGTCGTTGCCGTGAATGTCGCCGACGGGGAACGCGTCTCGGCCGGTCAGCCCCTGCTCGTCGTCGAAGCGATGAAAATGGAGCATGCGATCTGCGCGCCGCGGGCCGGCGCCGTCGCCGCGGTGCACGTCCGGGTGGGTGATCGGGTGAAGGAAGGGGATACGCTCGTGACCCTGGAGCCCCCGACGCAATAATCCCGGCCGCGGGTCGAGCTGCCCGTAGGAGCCTGTGGGGGAGGTCCGCAGGGGCGAGGGGCTATCCCTGGGCCCCACTTTGCGCATAATCGTCTCTCGCTCCTCGCGAGCGGCAGGCATCGAGGCGAGCATTGAGCCAAGTCATTCCAATCGACGATCTCGTGGACGAGCAGAGGATCGGCTGGTTCAACATCAACCTGCTGGTCTGGTCCTTCCTCGCGATGTTTGCCGACGGATACGACATCGGAGCGCTGTCCTTCGCGCAGCCCGCGCTCGAGAGGCTGTGGCACGTGCCGAAGGCCGCATTCGGGCCGGCATCCAGCGCGAGCCTCTTCGGCATCCTGCTCGGCGCGCCGCTCCTCGGATTCATCGGCGACCGGTACGGCCGCAAGGCCGCGATCATTCTCGGAAGCGTCATCTACGGGGTGACCTCGATCGCCGTCATCTGGACGCACAACATCGATCAGGTGATCGGGCTGCGCTTTTTGACCGGCATCGGCCTCGGTGGCCTGATGCCGAACACCATCGCCCTCAACTCCGAGCTGGCGCCGAAGCGCTTGCGCGCAACGCTCATCACGCTCATGTTCGTCGGCATCACGCTCGGCAGCAGCGCCCCGGGGCTCACCGCCTATGCGCTGATGCCGCGTTTCGGATGGAGGGTGCTGTTCCTCATCGGCGGGCTCGTTCCGCTCACCGTCGCCGCGTGCCTCGTGCGCGCGCTGCCGGAGTCGGTCAAATTTCTCGCGCTGCGCGCCGATCGGTACCGGCAGCTGCTTGCAACCGCGCGCGACCCGCAGAGCGTGGACCGCTTGACGCGCCTTGCTCGCGACAATGAGCTGCAGCTCCTCGATACGGCGCGCAAGATGAGGCGGGATTTGCGCCTCGCGGAGGCGGTCAGATTCGAGCTTCCCGCCGCTGTCGACACGGCTGCCGATGCGGTGGGCTTGCGGAAACTCTTCACCGGTGGGCTCGCCTGGATCACGCCGCTGCTGTGGCTGTGCTTTTGCACCGCGCTGATGTCCAACTACTTTCTCAACTCCTTCCTGCCGCTCATCTTTCGCGACAGTGGGCTGCCGGCCGGAAAGGCCGCGCTCGCCGCGACTCTCTATCACGTCGGCGGAACCGTCGGCGGATTGCTCGTGAGCGTGCTGCTCGATCGCTTCGGCTTCGTCGTGACCGCGATACTGTTCGTGGCCGCGGCGCCCGCGATCTGGGCGTTAGGCCTCGTTCAAACAACATTCATCGCGCTGGCGCCTTTTGCGGGCGCCTCCGGTTTCGCCGTTCTCGGCGCGCAGTTCGGCAACAACGCGGCTGCCGGGCTTCTGTATCCCACCGCCGTGCGCTCGAAGGGCGTCGGTTGGGCGCTGGGGATCGGGCGCTTCGGCGCCATCGTCGGGCCGCTGCTCGGTGGCGTGCTCCTTGGCATGAACCTCCCTCTGCGGCAGCTCTTTCTCGCTGCCGCGGCACCGATGCTGGTCGGCGCGGTTGCGGCGGTCGTGCTGGTGCGGCTGTGCTATGCTCGTCTCGGTGGCTTGCGCCTGGGGGACGTTCCTGTCAGCGCAGAGCCGCAAGTTCGCGGAGCCGGTGCACCAATACCGGACTGATCGTATGGAAACCGCCGCGATTGCCCGCCGCCGCCGGCCCTTCCTCGCGCCGATCTGGCTGACGGTGCTGCTGCTCGTGATCGCAGTCGTCGTTGCGCTCGAGGTGTACCAGGCGGCCGCGACGACTACCGTCGTCGTGGTGCGGCCTGCCGAGAGCGCTCTCGGGAGCATCCAGGACGCGCCGCTGGTTCCTGAAGGAGAACAGCGCGCCGAGCGCCTGGCGGAACTCTTCGGAGGTACCGCGGCACCGGGGCGCATAGCGGCCATTTACGTGGCGGCGACGCGGCAGACGCAGCAGACGGCGGCGCCTCTTGCTGCTCGGCTCGGCCTTCATCCGATCGTCGTTCCCGCGGCGGATGTGGATGGAACCGTGGCGCGCGCGCTGAACGATTATCGGGGCGAGACGGTGATGATCGTCTCCGGCGCGATGGACCGCGTCGTCGAGGCGCTGAGCGGGAGCAAATCCGGCGCGCCCGCGGCCAACGACTACGGGAACATCTACATCGTGAGCGTGCCGATGTTGGGGAGTGCCGGCGTCGTGCAGCTGCACTATTGAACGGGCTGCTGAACCCGCTACTGAACCGGCTTAGCGGCCGCCGGCCGCGGCGAGCTGGGCGCGGATGAACGTCTCGTGTCTTCCGATGCGGAAGTCCGCGAGGACGGCATCGCGAATGACGCGCTCCCCGTCGATGAGGAATGTCGCCCGCCGCAGACCCATACCAAACGGCCCCGCCACGCCGTACAGGCGCGCGACGGACTTGTCGGGATCCGACAGCAGCGTGAACGGCAGGCCGTACTTGAGGCGAAAATTCCGATGGCTCTGCGGCGTCTGGGGGCTCACACCCGCGACGGTGAGCCCCGATCGCGCGACATCGCCGTGCATGTCTCGAATTGCGCAGGCCTCCCGCGTGCAGCCCGGCGTGAAATCGGCCGGGTAGAAGTAGAGGATGAGCGCACCCGTGCCGAGCAGGCTGGAGAGGGAGACCGGCTTGCCATCCTGATCGGGCAGCGTGAATTCGGGCGCACGAGCTCCCCGGCGCAGCATGACTGTCGGCTCCGAGCGAATGAGCGCTGATCATAGCCTCGGCGGTGCGAGCTTGTCAGGAGGTTTGCCCCTCGGGCGGCCGATGCTAGAATCGCGCGCCTCTTCGCCGGTCCTGGTCGGCCAGGCGGCTCGTGTGGGGCGGTAGCTCAGCTGGGAGAGCGTCGCGTTCGCAATGCGAAGGTCGAGGGTTCGATCCCCTTCCGCTCCACCATTCAACCCTCCGGTGCTATCCAAGCGCGCAACTTCGCCATGACCGCATCTTCGCGTCGCTTCGAGAGCACGGTTCCGTACTACGCGCGCTATCGACTCGGCTATCCGACTCGGCTCATCGAGCGGGTCATCACGCTCGTGGGACTCAGGCCGGGCGATGCGGTCTTGGACCTCGGGACGGGCCCTGGACTCCTTGCGGTCCCGTTCGCGGCCGCCGGCTTCCGAGTGACTGCCGCGGATCCGGAGCCTGCGATGCTCAAGGTGGCCGGGGAGGCGGCGAGCGATGCGGGCGTGGCCTTGGAGTTATGGCTCGGGGGATCTAACGAGCTGACTCCCGGAATGGGCCCCTATCGCTTGGTCACCATGGGTCGATCGTTCCATTGGATGGATCGTGCCAGCACGCTCGCCCTGCTGGATCAGCTTGTAACCCCGGACGGGGCGGTAGCGCTCTTCCATGACGATGCTCCTAAGACGGCCGAAAACGCTTGGCGCGAGGTGCTGCGCGAGGTTTCGGACCGCTACGGCCGAGGCGCCGAATCCCACGTGGCGGCCTTCCATGCGCCCGATTATCGCACTCACGTGTCCTACCTCCTTGACTCGGCGTTTTGCTTGCTCGATGGCGTAAGCGTCGTGATCCGCCATTCGATCTCGATCGATGAGATCGTCGGCCGTGCATTCTCAATGTCCACGTGCTCGCGCGAGAAGCTCGGCGACCGCGCCGCCGCATTCGAGGCTGAGCTGCGCGCAGCGCTGGGTGAACGTTCCCCGAGCGGCATGTTCGTGGAGATCGCGGAGCTCATCGCGCTGGTCGCGACTCGGCCGAGAGAGGCCTTTACTGCTCGCTGAGAGCCCGGCTCACGGGCATGCGGCCTGCGTGGATCGCGGGCAATAGCCCGCCGAGCAGGCCGATCGCCAGAGCTCCTGACATCGACTGTCTTCCAGACTTGACCCGTATATCAGGGATGCGGGACAATAAGAGGCGTAAAAGCATATTGCTGTATTTATGCGAACTACCTTCGATCTCCCGGATGATCTCATGAAGCGCGCCAAGATCGTGGCCGTAAGGCGCGGTTCGACGCTCCGAGATCTCGTTGCCGAAGCCCTGAGAAAGCTGCTGTCGGACCAGGGTTCGCCGGAGCGGAGGCGGATGAATGACGCTCCCATCAAGCTGCCGGCTGGACACACGATTCCGGTTCGGTCCAATGCCGAAATCGCCCGGCTGTTCGAGCAGGAAGACGTGGCGCATCTGAATGACGTGTATCGCGGACGCTAACGTCCTATTCCCGCTGCTGGTTCGGGGACACTCGGCGCACGAGGTGGCTATGGAGTGGTGGCAAAAGCAGTCGGACAGAACTGTGGGTACTTGCCTTCTCACACGTCTTGCGGTGTTGCGCCTGTTGAGCAACCGGGTTGCCATGAACGGCGATCCGGTCAAGCCGGAAGAAGGCTTGGCGGCTTGGCGACAGCTTTCGGATGATCCGCGATCGACCCCTATCGATTCCGAGCCCACGACTCATGAGCGTCGCTTCGCCTCGCTGGTCACAGGGCGCCAACCGACGCCTAATCTTTGGACGGATGCGTGGCTCGCGGCCCTGGCGTTGTCATTGGATTATGAGGTGACGACCTTCGATCGTGGATTCAGGTCTTTTCGTGGCCTGCGCGTGAGGCTCCTGACGCTGCCGGATCGGTGATGCGCACTCTCGACAGCCGCTCATGTGGCAGAGAATGTCATGTCCATGGCGCGCGTTTGCATGCGCATCTCTTGTACTTGCAACACACCTGGGGGTTTGAACTGGCTGGCTCGAAGATCCTTTCTCCCGGCTACTGCTCGCTGAGAGCCCGGCTCACGGGCATGCGGCCTGCGCGGATCGCGGGCAATAGCCCGCCGAGCAGGCCGATCGCCAGAGCTCCCAACATCGCCTCGAGCATCAGACGGGCCGGGACCACGAACTGGAACGCGAACTGCGTATCGCCCAGGAAGTTCGTGTTCGCCTGCAAGTTGTTCAACGCCAGATAGATGATCCCCGCGCCGAGAACACTCCCCGCCAAGGCGAGCAGCACCGACTCGCCGACGACCGCTGCGCCAACCGGGATGGCCCCGTAGCCGATCGCTCTTGCCGTTCCGATCTCCCGTACACGCGTGGCGATGGCACCGTACATCGTGTTGAGAGCGCCGAAGATCGCGCCGATGCCCATGATGATGAGCAGCGGCACGCTGAAGAATCTCACCGTACCCAGCAGGTCGCGCGCCCTGCGCTGGTAGTACTGCGATTCGGGCAGTGCGTAGACGCCCAGGTTGGGAGCTGCCTTCAGTGCGGCCTGAAAGCGCGCCACAGCATCCTTGCCTGAGAGCTTCACGCGCACGCTGTGCACGCCGGGTCCCAGACGAAATGCCGCCTGCAGGACAGGCAGATCGGCCCACAGCTCCGACTCGATGGCACCACCTCCATCTTCGAAGACCCCGACGATCGGCCAATCCGAATCCGCCAGACGCAATTTGTCGCCGACTTCCAGGCCCGCAAATTGCCGTTGGCTGCTGCGGCCGACCAGCAACTCGAATTGTCCTGGGATGAGGGCTCTGCCGGCGATGACCTTCAGGCCGCTACGGATTCTGAAAGCGGCAGGGGTCACGCCCCGAACCGAAAGATCCACGTAATCCCCCTGGCTGATGCGCTTGACGCTGACTGGACGAGAGCTCTCGGCCGAGACGATCGCGCGCGGGTCGGCAGTCGTCGCAAGTCCCTCCACGGCGGCAGTCGTATCCCTGTCCAGATTGCTTTGGTCCTCGGAGTCCTGACCGGTCTTGAGAACCACGAGAATCCCATCGTTCGAGCTTGCCATCAGCAATGATCGAAAGCTTGCGGCGATGGAGAACAAGCCGACGAAAACCGCCACGATGCACGCGACGCCAAATGCATCGATGGCCGCGCTCGCCCACCGTTGCGGCAAGGTGAGCAGGTTCAGCCGCAAGAGCGTCCACATCTGTCCGATCATCGCCGCTCGGTCCTGATGGCTTCGATGACCGTCAGGCGCGCAGCGCGTCGGGCCGGAAACCAACCGACCAGGCATCCGCTCACCACCATCAGCGCGACGCCGGCCACGAGTTGTGTGCTCGATAGCCGGATGTTTCCGAGCTGCCTCTGTGCCACGTGAACGAGCCAAAAGGCCGCCAGCAGCCCGAGGCCGCCTCCTGCAAGCAGCAACACGTTGGCCTCTGTCATCACGAGCCACCAGATCCGCCGCGGCCCGAAGCCGAGGGCCTTCAACGTGCCGATTTCACGGGTGCGCTCGCGGAAGCTCTGCGTCATGCTGTTGCCGGTCGCGAGCAGCATCGTCAGGAAGACCGCCGCGAGGATCAGATAAGCGATGAGGGTGATGTTGCCGATACGCCTGAAGTAATCGCGCCGCACGCCGTCCTGGGTCCCCGACGAGGTCTCGGCGCCGGAGTTCATGAACAGCTGATCCACCGAGTGAGCAAATCGGGAGGGGTCCACGCCGTTTCTCAGGATTGCGACCATGAAATCGATGGTGCCCCGCTCGGTGGCCCGACTCTCGTCGAGGTACGTGTAGTGATAAAAGAGCTGCTCGTGGCCCTCGGCGGGGTCACGGTAGCGCCAGATGCCGCGGATCGTCACGTAGAAGACATGCGTGCCGTCCAGCTTGGTGATGCCGGGCATCGTGATCGGCACCACGTCGCCGAGCTTCCAGCCGTACTTCTTCGCGATGAACTCATTTGCGAGGGCGCCCTGGCGGTCGGCGCGAAAGGCTCGCACCTGCTGCAAGTCCCAGACAAAGCGGCCTGTCGGATCCGGCGCGTGGGGAAAATCCTCATCGATGGCCATGGGGTCCAGCGGGTTCTTCGGGTCCCGGTAGTACCCGCCCCGCTCGACCGCGAAATCCACTTCGTCGTCTCTCAATCCAGGAAGGCGGTGGACCTTCTCCACGTCGCTCAGCGGGAGCGTGTCGGTGTACTTCGGATCGATGAAGATATGCACGTTGTCGGAGAACCGGTATCCGCCGCGGAAGAAGACCGCTACCGCGGACAGCGCGCCGAACAGCATGAACGCGCTGATGATCGACACGGCCAGAAACAGCAGCCGTGTCTTGTCGCGCATGATGTTCGCGAGGACAAATCCCAGGTATCTCACCGGGCCCCTTTCTGCATCCCCCGCGGGACAGGCACACCACAACTCTTGTTCCGATTTGGATTTAGGATAGTACCCAGGGGTTTAAGTTGCAGATTCGCTGTTGTTTTTGACCCCGGGCCTCCTCTTGCGGGGGCGTACCGACCGGCAAGTCTCACGCTTTCCAGGCCATGTAGGCCGCCATCGCGGTCACGATCGTAATGAGGACTGCGCGCAGCACGGTGGGACTGACGCAGTTGGCGGCGCGAGCGCCGGCATCCGTTCCGGCCCAGAGGCCGACGATTACTGCGGCGAGGATCGGCCAGGACGGCAGGAGTCCCTCCCGCCAATACACGTAGGCAGCGGGCAAGGTCGTCGGAATGATCGATAGGAGGAGACTCAGCATCTGTGCCTGGTGTTGAGGCACTTTCAATGCGGCAGTGAGGCCGGCGACGATCGCAAGACCGCCGCCGATTCCGAGGTATCCTGAGGACAAGCCCGCGAGCAAGCCAACGGTGAGCAGGGCAGGCCCGCGAATGCTTTCGGCCCCGGAAGCGGTAGCAGTGGACCCCGGCACTCCCCGGGCTATTGCACGACGGATGATCAACGCGTCGAGAGCGCCCAGGTAGACGACGTAGCTCCACTGCAGGATCGAGCTCGAGACATGCGCCGCGCCGATCGCGCCCGCAGCGCCGCCGACCAGAAAACCCGAAGCGAGCCACGGCAGCCGGGTCCTGCCGCAGCGGCCTCCCTGCGCTTGGTAACGCCTGACGGCCGTAAAGCCGGTCGGAGGGATCTGGGCGGCGAGCGAGATACCCTGACTGACGTGCTGCTCGACCCCAAGCAGCAGCGTCGACAGTACCACCAAGGCCCCTCCGGGGCTGACGCCGCAGAGACCCGAGGTCAGACCTCCGATCAGCCCCACGCAGGCGGCAAGGAGCAGCGCCGACGGATGGGACGAAGCGGTCGAGGCGGACTCGAGCAACAGGGGAGTAGACAGAAGGGTCATTCCTGTTAATAATGACTGACTAGTCAGTTTTTATCAAGGGGGCTCCAATGCCCAAGATCAATGCGCAGCAGCGCGAAGCGCGCCGCGACCGGCTACTGGCGGCGGCTCTCAAGTGCTTTTCGCGCGATGGGTTCCATCAGACGACGACGGCGGATATCGTTCGCGAGTCGGGAGTGAGCCAGGGAACGCTCTACCTCTATTTCAAGAGCAAGGACGACCTCATCGCCGCGCTGGCGGACGACCGTCACCAGCACGAGGCGGCCCTGAACGCGCTTGCAGAGCACGAAGAGGACCCTTTGAAGAGTATCCTCGCGCTGGTGAGGCTGTATGCAGAGCGGCTCTCGGACATCTCCCAGAGCGATGCCCTGAGGGTCGGCCTACAAGGCTGGGCCGAAGCGCTGCGAAACGAGCGCGTCAGGATCGGCGTATTGGACGGTGTCTCGCTTGCGCGCACGGCGCTGGTTCGCGTCATCCGGCGAGGGCAAAGAACGGGTGTGTTCAGGAGGGATCTCGATGCTGAGGCCATGGCGAGCCTGCTCGTGGCGATCTTTCAAGGCTTCGTCTTGCGGGCCGTGTGGGAGCCGAGGCGGGATCTCGAGCCGTGCTTCAAGCTGGTGAGCGAGCTCGTGCGCAATACGCTGATCCACGCGAGGCCGGATTGAGGGAGCAGTCGACTATTCACGAGGTGAATCAGCATGGATCCTAAACTCGTCACCCCGCTTATGGTCGCCGCCCTGGTGGCCTGGGGAGTCTTTCGGCGCGTGCGGCGGACCTTCGGCCGCCAACGGGTCAACCCCGGTCGGATTTGGTTCCGTATGGGCGTGCTCGCACTGGCCGGAGCGGTCGTTTTCGCAACGAGCGCGGCGCGGAACACCGACTTGCTGGGCGCCGTGATCGCCGGTATCACCTGTGGTGCGGCGTTCGCGCTTGTCGGGCTGCGGTACACGCAGTTCGAAGCGACGCCGGAAGGCCATTTCTATATCCCGCACACCTACATCGGCCTGGCGGTGACCGCCTTGTTCCTCGGCCGCCTGCTGTACCGGTTCCTTTATCTCTCCTCCGGCGCACACGCGATGACCGGTGCGAACCAGGATCTCGCCTCGTATCAAAGAAATCCGCTGACTATCGGGATCTCTGCGGCGTTCATTGGCTATTACGTGGTCTTTTATGCAGGCGTGCTCGTCAAGACCCGAGCACTGGCGCTACCGATCAGAGCGGGTACTACCGAGTAGGCTCACGTCGAAGCGTACTGAGATGAGGGTTGTCCATGAAGATTGCGGAGTTGAAGACATACGTGGTCGATCCTCATGGCTTCGGGGGCAGAAATTGGGTGTTTGTCGCTCTGACGACCGACGAGGGAATCAAGGGGGTCGGCGAGGCGTTCGAGATCCCGTTCAACCCTCATGCGGTCGCGAAGCTCATCGAGTCGATCGGGCAGCGGTTCGTGATCGGCTCCGATCCATTCAATATCGAGTCCATGTGGAGGAGGATTTACGCGAGCGGCTACGATCAGCACCCGGACCTGACCAAGGTGGCGATCATCAGCGCGTTCGAGATCGCCTGTTGGGACATCATCGGCAAGGCGACTGGCCAGCCCATCTATAACCTGCTCGGTGGCCGGTATCACGAGAAGATCCGGACGTATACCTACATCTACCCGGATCCGTCGCAGCCGAGGCAGGGTTACATGCGAGGCGAGCCCCACGCCTTCGGCGAGCGCGCCGCGCATTACCTCAAGGAGGGCTTTACCGCCCTGAAGTTCGATCCCGTGGGTGTCGCGTCCGTGCACGCTCCCTTCCAGCTCACGCCGGCGACTTTGATGCGCGCCGAAGCGATCACCAAGGCGGTTCGAGAAGCTGTCGGAGACAGGTGCGACATCATCATCGGGACCCATGGTCAGATGACCACCTCCAGCGCGATTCGTCTGGCCAAGCGATTGGAGAAATACGATCCGCTCTGGTTCGAGGAGCCCACGCCGCCGGAAAACAAGGAGGAAATGGCTAGGGTCGCTCAGTCGACCAGCATACCCGTCGCTTCCGGGGAGAGACTTTCCACCAAATACGAGTTTCGCGAGTTGCTCGAGAGGCAAGCCGCGAGCATCGTGCAGCCGGCCGTGGCCCGTGTCGGCGGAATCCTCGAGGCGAAGAAGATTGCGAGCATGGCCGAGACGCACTATGCGCAGCTCGCACCGCACGTCTACTCAGGACCCATCGAGGCCATGGCGAGCATCCATGTCGCCGCATCCTGCCCCAATTTTCTCATCACCGAAGGCATCGAGAAGTGGTCTGGCTTCTATGATCGGATCCTGACGGAGCCGTTTCGGTGGGAACGCGGCTACATCATCCCGCCCGAGAAGCCCGGGCTCGGCATCGAGCTGCGGGAGGATGTGCTCCTGGCGAACGCCTATCGAGGTAGCGACCCCGCGATAGACATCTCTTACAAGAGTACTGACGACGACTACCCGAGCTATTGAAGCGAGCCGCAGCACTGCAAACCCGCCGCTGCCTACCGCAGTTGGCTGTCCTTGCTCCCGCGCCGGTTGTATCCACTGAAGGATCCGGCAGTGCGATCTGCCGCGTCTTGGCACGCCACACACAGGCGCACGCCCGGCATCGCGATACGGCGCGCCTCCGGAATCGTGGCGCCGCACTGCTCGCACTGTGTGCGGGCAGGGCCCTGGGGCAGCCGGCTCTGGACGCGCGAGATGCCGTCCTGCACTGTCGCGTCGATCTGGTCCTGAACCGCACCGTCACCTGCCCAGCCCGTCGCCATCTCTCGCTCCGTATTCGCCGCTTCCGTATCTCATGATTCTATCCCTGAACGGGGATCCCGCCGAGCGGCTTGCAGGGAGTATGATTCCGCCCAATGGAGAAACGAAGCCATGGCATCAGCCACGCCGCGCTCCGCTGGGTACCTCTGTTAGCGGCCGTCATCGGAGCCGTGACGCTGTCGGCCGTGCTCTGGGAGCGGGCTCCCAGGTTCGCCGGTGCGGCCGACACGGTTCTGGTCCTCATGGTGCTGACGACCCTGCTGCGAGAGCAGTTCAAGCGCTCGAGGTGACCGACGACGCGTGCTGGCTGTCCCGGGCTGGAGCGCCCTGAGCGGGATCATGTATCCCTCCAACCTGCAGTATTTCCCGGTCGCCTGGCCGTTTCTGCTCGTTCTGCTCGCTCTGTTCGGGGTAGCGGTCGCTGTTGTCGCGACGGGTCTCGTGAGGTTCGCCTCGGCGAGCATGGGAATCAGCGCCGGATCCATGCTCACGGTGCTCCTGCTCGCGCTGCTCGGCAGCTACATCAATATCCCCGTCGCCTACTTGCCTGAGCGTACCGTCAGGGTAGCGGAGACCATTACCTTTTTCGGCGTGCCGTACGTGGTCCCCGTGATCCGGGAGTGGCCGTCCACAGTCATCGCCGTGAACGTCGGAGGCGCAGTGATTCCGGTGCTGCTCTCTTTGTATCTCATCGCGAAGAACGGGCTGTATGCGCTCGGCTTGGTCGGGATCGCGATCGTGACGGTCGTGTCCCATCTCGTTGCTCGGCCAGTTGCCGGACTCGGCGTCGCGGAACCGGTTTTCATACCGCCGGTCGTGACGGCGGTGGTCGCTGTCGGCTTGTCACGCCGTTATGCCGCGCCGCTCGCCTACGTGAGCGGTAGCCTCGGGACGCTGGTCGGCGCGGATCTGCTGAACCTGGGCGAGATTCAGGGACTCGGCGCGCCGATCGCCTCGATCGGGGGCGCCGGGACTTTCGATGGGATCTTCGTGACCGGACTGCTCGCCGTGGTGTACGCCGGGCTCGGCATGCACCTTGGCGCCGAGCGCCGCTCGGCACGCGCGTGGTGGCGCTGATCGGGGGCGTGGCAGGCACTGACCGGCGGCGAGTGGCCGGCGCCGAGTTCCCTTGTCTTGGCGGCCTGCTCGATGATAAAAGGGACGGGCGAACTCGATGACGAGGACAGACCCCTCGGAGAGGTTCCCCCGAAACCGAAGCCCGCACGGGCAGGCGCGAGTAGAGGGAAACGCAGAGCGCGGCGACACAGCGCGAATGGAGCGCCGGCCCCTGGCCGGAAGCTGGATGGCACCGCCGCGCACAGCGGCTCCAGCAGGCACCGTCGAGAGGTGTTTGCATGGCCACTCAGGCGACTCCGCGCGTCTTCATCGAGACCCTCGGCGAGTCTGCATCTACCGAAGTCGTGCTGAAGGGTTGGGTCTACCGGCTGCGGATTCTCGGCAAGACCGCCTTTCTGATCCTGCGTGACTGCACCGGTGAGGCGCAGTGCGTCCTCGCGGCAGAAGCGTTGAGGAAGCATCGGCTCAAGGCCGAGGATGTGGTGGAGGTCCGTGGGACGCCTCGGCCGGAGTCTCGGGCGAAGGCGGGCTGTGAAGTGCACGTATCGGCCATCCGGGTGCTCAATCGTGCCGCGTCTAATCTTCCGTTCCTTTCCTCTCACGGACTGGAATCGGTCGGCCTCGAGACCGTGCTCCAGTATCGTCCCCTGGCGCTACGGACCGATTCTGTCGGCGATATTTTCCGGGTGCAGGCCGCACTCCTCGCGGCATTCCGCCAAGCGCTCGATCGCAGGCACTTCACCGAGATCGTCACGTCCAAGATCGTCGGCGGTGGAACGGAAGGCGGAACGAACCTGTTCGCGATCGACTATTTCGACCGCGTGGCGTATCTCGCCCAGAGCCCGCAGTTCTACAAGGAGCACGGGGTCGCCGGCTTCGAGCGAGTGTACGAGACCGGCCACGTTTATCGGGCGGAGCCCCATGCCTCCAGCCGACATTTGACGGAATACTACTCGCTCGACCTGGAGGTCGGCTTCATCGACGGGCCGGAGGAAGTGATCCAGCTCGAGCGGGAGCTGCTAACGGAGATGTTCGAGATGCTCAACAGCCGGTTCGGTCCGGCACTGCTCAAATATCGCTCGGAGCGGCTGCCGTCCATGCTCGATGTCCCGTGCTGGGAATTCGCAGAGTGCCTGGAGAGGCTTCGCGAGGCGTTCGGTCGTTCCGATTTGACCGAAGATCTCGACCCGCAAGCGGAGCGGCAGCTGTGCGAGCTCGCGCGCGAATCGGCCGGCATTCCCGCTGTATTTGTGCTCGGATTTCCCTTGTCTGCGCGGCCTTTCTACACGGCACCTCGCGGCATTGCGGGCGCGGCAAACAGCTTCGACCTCCTGTTCGAGGGAATCGAGATTACAACAGGTGGACAGCGGCTCCATCGGCGGCAGGATCTCGAGGCGGCCCTGCGCGCCCGTTCCATCGATCCAATAGGCTTCGAGAGCCATCTCGCGATCTTTGATCTCGGCATGCCACCCCACGGCGGACTTGCGATCGGGTTGGAGCGTCTGACGTGCCAGGCGATGGGCCTGCCCAATGTGCGGCAGGCGGCCCTTTATCCGCGCGACCGATACCGCCTCGCGCCGTAGTGGGGCGGTGGAACTTGCCTCGCATGTCTTGGTCAATCGAGAGGGCACGGTGAGCCGTCGAGACTCGATCGAATTCTGTCCGCGGGAGGGCAGCATGAGAAACGGTGCGATCGCCCTGGCATGCGCTGTCCTGCTGGCGTTCGCGGCAGATCCGCTGATTTCGGGGGCCGCTCAAACGGGTACGGCAAAGGGCGGTGCGGCCGCGGGCGCTGCGGTGCAGGCTGCCGGCGAGCCGGCGGCCTGGATTACCCGCGATGTCGAACTCAATCTCAAAGATCTGCCCAAAACCTATTCATGTGATGACCTCTGGTACAAGCTCCGCGGGATCTTACTTGCGATCGGTGCGCGCGAGTACATGGCGATCACGCCATATTCCTGCGGTCACGGCGCTGCGAACGACGGCCGTTCGCCCACCCTGGAGCTGAAATTTCAAACACTGCGGGCGCTCAGCGCGGCGCAAGCACGGTGGGCCGATACCGAAGCGGTCACGCGGATCGTGCGGCTCGGTCCCGGCGAGCCCAAGATTCTCGACTCGGGGGACTGCGCGCTGCTCGAGCAGGTTGAGGACACCGTGTTCTCGTATCTCGATATGCCCGTCGTCGAGAAAAACTTCGACTGCTCGGCGCCAAGCGGCTCGTCGCCGCGTGGCGCGACTCGCTTCGCCCTATCGGTCCGCGTGCTCCTGCAGAAGTCCGGTCACTCGTCATCGACCTGATTCGTCACTTTCTCGCCGACTCGGGGTAACGGAAAGCTCGACGGTTTTCGTAGGGCTCTTCACGACGTCCTCTTTCGGACTCGCCGCGGCTACCGCACGCGCATTTCGATAAATTTACGCTCGAAATGCGGCTGGTCATCGGCCGCGCCTTCTGGTGGCATTGCGCTCCCCAAAGCCATCCTGGAAGCCGCCATGAATCAAGCCCGCTGCCTCGCGATTCGCCGCGTCGCGCTCCACGTCGGACTACTCGCTATCGCAACATTGCCCGGCCTTGCCGGCGCTCAATCCTCTCCCTTTCTCACGGGCGCCACCGCGCTGCAATCGAACATACTCGCGTGGCTCACGCCGATCGCGGTCATTCTGGTCATGGTGCTCGGCGCCATGGCGATGGCGAATCGGATGTCGTGGGGATGGTGCCTCGGCGCGATCCTGGGTATCGCCCTCGCGTTTGGCGCATCTCAGATCGTCTCCTGGGTTCGCGGCATGTTCGGTGTTTGAGACGGCAATGAGCGGGCGTAACACGGGACTTGCCGCCGATCCGCTGTTCGTCGCGGCAACGCGGCCGCCCATGCGGTGGGGCGTCACGTATTCGGCACTCCTATTCAACCTGGTTTTCACCATGGAAGTGTTTCTGGTCACGCGGAACCTTCTGACGCTCCTGATCGCGGCGCCGATCCACGGCGTTGGAATGCTGCTGTGCGCGCGCGATGCTCGTTTCTTCGATCTGCTGCTGTTGTGGGGGCGGACTCAAATGCCGGCGCTGCTCGGAAACCGCGGCTACTGGCGGGCGAGCAGTTACAGTCCGCTCGCGCTCGCTTTGCGCACGGCCAGTCGCCGGAATCGGCGACGCCCAGAGTGCTGGCTCGGTCCATACGCGAAGGCGGGTGGCTCATGGCAGCGCTGAGCCGCGCGGCGCAGATCCGGCGCGAGTCGGAGCTCGCACAGCGCATTCCCTACGCGGCGCACGTTGCAGAGAAGGTCGTCCGGACGACACTCGGCGATTACGTGCAGATTTTGCGCCTGTCCGGTGCGAGCTTCGAGAGCGCGGATGACGTTGAGCTCAACGGCTGGCACGAGCGCCTGAACGTGTTGTGGCGCAATGTGGCGAGCCCGCAGATCGCGCTGTGGACTCATCTGGTACGGAGGAGGGAAGGCATCTCGGCGGGCGCGGGCGGCGGGGCGGGCTTCGCGCGCGAGCTTGCAGAGAAATACCAAGGAAGGTTGGCGGGCGAGACGCTCATGGTCAACGAGCTTTACGTTTCCGCGGTGTACCGGCCGGTATCCGGCGCGGCTTCCGGCTGGATCTCGAAGCTTCTGTCCAAGACGCAGCGGAGCGCATTCGAGCTCGAGCTGCGGGATGCGCTCGATGCATGCGAAAAGCTCGCGCAGACGCTGTGCGCTTCTCTCGAGCGGTACGAGCCCGAGCCGCTCGGAATATTCCGAGCTGGCGGTCGCGTCCAGTCGCGCCTTCTCGAGCTGCTGTCGTTTCTCGTCAGCGGTGAGACGGGACCGGTGCCGTTGCCGCGTGCGCCGCTCTACAGAGCTCTCGGTACGACTCGACTGTTCTTTGGAAACGAGGCGATCGAGTACCGCGGCGCGGCTCACACGCGGCTCGGGGCGATGCTCGGCATCAAGGAGTATGCAACACCGAGCGTGGTCGGCATGTATGACCGGCTGTTGTCGGCGCCGTTCCCGTTCGTCCTCACTCAATCCTTTGCCTTCCTCACCAAGGCTGCCAGCCAGGGACTGCTGCAACGGCAGTCCAATCGCATGGCGAACGCGGGGGATTTTGCGATCTCGCAGGCGCGAGAGCTGAAGGACGCCCTGGATGCGCTGACGAGCAACGATTTCGTGATGGGTGACCACCATTTCTCGCTTCAGGTCCTGACGGACATGAGCGACGGCGGAAGCGGCGGTGGGGATGGCCAAGTCATCAGGTCTCTCAACGATCGCGTAGCCCTCGCGCGCAGCCTGCTCGCCGACACGGGAATGACTGTCGCGCGCGAGGATCTTGCGCTCGAGGCGGCGTTCTGGGCGCAGCTGCCCGGAAACTTTCCGATGCGCCCCCGCAAGGCCGCGATCACTTCGCGCAACTTCTGCGCGATGGCTCCGCTCCACAACCATCCCTGCGGACGCGCGGCCGGGAATCACTGGGGCGATGCGCTCGCGCTGCTGATCACGAGCGCACGCTCGCCGTACTATTTCTCGCTGCACGCGAGCGATCCGTCGGCTGCAGACGGCGGCAGCCGCAAGGATACCGGACACAGCTTCATCTGCGGGCCGACCGGCTCCGGCAAGACGGTGCTCATCGGCTTTCTTCTCGCGATGCTCAGCCGGCAGGGCGTGACGCAGGTGGTCTTCGACAAGGACTGTGGGCTCGAGATCCTCGTGCGGGCGCTGGATGGGGAATACCTTCCGCTTCGCAACGGCGTGCGGACGGGATTCAATCCGCTGCAGCTTCCCCGTACGGCGAACGACGAGGAATTCCTGAAAGTATGGCTCGGCGCCCTAGTACGGCCGCCGGGCGGCCGGCCGTTGAGTGTCCGGGAGCAGGGGGACCTCGACCAGGCATTGCGAGGAACACTCGCCCTCGAGCCCCGGGAGCGCCGCCTGTCGCGCCTCGTGGAGTTTCTCGATCCGACGGATCTCGAGGGGGTGCACGCGCGTCTGGCCCGCTGGTGCGAGGCGCGGCGAGGCGATTACGCCTGGGTGTTCGACAACATCGAGGATACGGTGGTCCCGAGGCTCGACGGGCGTCCGGTGATCGGTTTTGACGTCACGGATTTCCTGGAGAATGAGGTCACGAGGCCGCCGGTCATCCTCTATCTGTTCCATCTCGTCCGTCGGCTGCTCGATGGGCGGCGCCTCGTATGCTGGATGGACGAGTTCTGGCGACTGCTCGCCGACCCGGCCTTCGAGCGCTTTGCCAAGGACGGACCGAAGACCTGGCGCAAATTGAACGCCGTCATGTGCCTCGCGACCCAAAGCGCGAGCGACGTGCTGCAAAGTCCGATCAGCCGCACGATCGTCGAGCAGACGCCGACGAAGATCTTCTTTCCGAGCGTCGACGCGAATGAGGAGGACTACGTTGGCGGCCTTGGACTGACGGAGCGGGAATTCAAGCTGGTGAGGCAGCAGCTCCTGCCGGGCTCGCGGTCTTTTCTCGTGAAGCAGGGTCATCACAGCGTGGTCTGCCAGCTCGATCTTAAGGGTTTCGACGCGGAGCTCGCAGTGATTTCGGGACGGATGGAGGAGGTCGAGCGTATGCGTCGAATCATCGAAGAAGTCGGTTCCACCGCGGCGCAGTGGCTGCCACGGTTTCTCGCACCGCTGGCGGCTGCCCGATCGTCCGGCTCCCAGCGCTCTCATCCGTGAGCTCTCTTGATATCCACGAGGGTCGCCGTCATGCCTCCGAAGTTCTCAGTCTATCTGCGTGCCATGGGTTTGCTGCTGCTCCTCGGGGTCGCTCCTGCTGCGCGCGCGCAATGGGCGGTGGTCGATGTGGGCGCCATCGCTCAGCTCATCCAGGAGGTCGAGCTGACGGAACAGGCGCTTGCGACCGCGCAGGGACAGCTGCAGCAGGTCGAGCAGACCTACCGCGCGATGACCGGCGACCGGGGCATGCAGTCGCTGCTGAGCGGAACGGTACGCAATTACCTGCCGACCAGCTCGAGTGAGCTGCAGGCCGCGCTCGGCCAAAGCGGCACATCTTATGGTGCGCTTGCGACACTCATGCAGAGCGCTATCGCCACAAATACGGTGCTGACGCCGCAGCAGCTTGCAGTCCTTCCGGCCGATGCCGCCGGTTTCCTGCAAGCCGCTCGACGCACGACCGCGCTGTTGCAGGCGATCGAAGGAGACGCGCTCGCCAACTCGAGCGGTCGGTTCGCCTCGCTGCAACAGCTGATCGACGCGATCGGTACCGACACCGACCAGAAGGGCAGTCTCGATCTCAATGCCCGAATCTCCGCTGAGCAGGGCATGTTGCAGAACGAGCAGACCAAGCTGCAAGTGCTCTTTCAAGCGCTCGTCGCTCAGCAGTGGTCCGATCGGCAGCGAGAGCGCGAGCAGGTCGTCGCCGACCACGGCGACTTCAGCACGCGCTTCGCGCCCACGCCGTAGCGGAAGGGGGCGAGATGGGATTCTTCGAGACATTCTGGAGCTGGCTCAATACGCAGCTCTCGAGCTATATCGGCCAAAACACGGCAACGGTCGCGGAGACCCTCGAGCCCGCGGTGGTCACGCTAGCGACGATATACGTGATGGTCTGGGGTTATCTGCAGCTCACCGGCCGAGTCGAGGAGCCGGTCACGACGGGACTCAGGCGCATCGTGATTCTCGTGGTGGTTATCGGGGGTGCCTTGCATCTCTGGCTCTACAACACGGTCATCGTCGATACCTTCTATAACGCACCCGTGGCGCTCGCGGGAGCGGTCGTCGGCACGGCGAATCCGGTCGCAACGGTCGACTCGATCTGGGAGAGCGGAGGACAGGTCGCGGGCTTCCTCTGGAGCAAGGGCGGTGTCTTCGGCGGAGACGTGGGTTTCTACGTCGCAGGCGCAATGGTCTGGCTGCTGATGGGGCTGCTCTGCGTATACACGATGTTCCTGATCGCGCTCTCGAGCATCGCCTCCGCGGTATTGCTCGCTCTCGGACCGCTCTTCATCGTCATGTTGCTGTTCGACTCCACGCGCAGGTACTTCGAGGCGTGGATCGCCCAGCTTGCCGCCTACGCCCTGATCACCATTCTCACCGTTCTCGTCGGGGCGCTGCTCTTGCAGCTCGTAAGTGCCTATGCGCAGCAGACTGCCGCGCGCGGGTCGGCGATCGTCACCGTCGATGCTCTCAACATGGTTCTCGTCGCCATGGTGGTGTTCCTGCTGATGCGGCAGGTCATGCCCATCGCCGCCGGCCTCGCCGGGGGTGTCGCGCCGAGCACCTTTGGCGTCGTCAGCCGAACGATTGGATGGGGCCTGGGTCGCGGACGCTCAATGGTCTCCGGCGCCGGAGCTCAAACGGTCAATTCTTGGATCGGTGCGCGTTAGACGCCTCGTCCACGCCTGAAGGAGAGGTCATGAGGGTGCTGATTCTGCTGGTTTCGTTTGGGCTCGTGAGCGCCTGTGCCGCGCCGCATGCGGTGAAGGTTCATTGCGATCGGCACTTGGTACCGATCAACACATGGGCCGCCCCGAAGGCCAGCCAATCTTCGGTCACCGGACAGAGCGCGCCGCGGAGCGTGGTGCAGTGAGCGTGGATCCCGACCTCGAGGCGTACTGGCGAGAGGCCGCCGCGTGGGATTTCGACCGCGTGGCCCAGCTCCGGCGCGGCGAGCAGAATGCCTGGCGCGCCGCAGCGGTGGCGGGTCTCTGCGCGCTGCTCTGCGCTTGCGCGCTCGTACTTCTCGTCCCGCTCAAACAGCTCGTGCCGTTCATCGTGCGCGTGGACAACACGACGGGGATCGTCGATGTGGTGCCGGCGATGACGCGTGCCATCGATCCGGGGCAGGCCGTCACGCGTTACTTACTGACGCACTACGTGACCGTCTGCGAGCGATTCAATTTCGCGACGGCCGAAAGCGACTACATGGAGTGCGGCGCATTCCACTCTGCGAAGCGCAACGAGGAGTGGTATGCACTGTGGAACCCGGCCAATGCGTCATCGCCGCTGAACCGTTACAAGGACGGCACGACCATTCGTGCGAGCGTCGAATCGGTGAGCTTCTTTCGCCGTGCGAGCGGAATCACGGATCTCGCCCAGGTGCGATACATCAAGCGGCTGCGGCACGGGGGCGGCGGAGAGGAGGAGGTGACGCACTGGATCGCAACCATCCAGTACGCCTACGCCCGGCCGTCGAACGACATTCGGATCCGGAGCCTCAATCCGCTCGGATTCAAGATCCTCGACTTTAGTACGGAGCCCGAGGTGATCGGGGAACAGGCGACCGGCGCGGGGAGCGCTGCATCGAGCCCAGTCGGTGAGGGAGTGCACAGATGAGAGCGGAACAGCGTGCCGGGTGGATTCGCGTTCTCTCTTGTGGCCTGCTTGCGCTCGCCGGGTGGCAGACGCCGATGTCGCAAGCGGAGGTCTACCCGTCGAGGAGCTCGGGTGATGCGCGAATCCGCACTGCGATCTACGATGCGGATGAGGTCTATCGGCTCCACGGATTCGTCGGCTTCCAGATCGAGCTGGATTTCGCGCCGGGCGAATCGTTCGTTGGGCTCGCATCGGGCGACATCGAAGCCTTGTCTTTCGTTGCCCAAGGGAACCATCTGTTCCTCAAGCCGCGAGTTCCGTCGGTGGGCACCAATGTCACCGTTCTAACGTCGCTCCGCCAGTACCATCTCTACTACACGGCGACCGCGGCACAACCTGATCAATCGGACCCCGATCTCGTCTATGCGGTGAGATTCGAGTACCCCTCTGCCGCGCAATCCAAGGCGGACGCCGCACGTGTTGCGATCGAGAAGCGGCTGGATGCGGCGTCGCGCACACGCCCGCAGAATCTCGACTATTGGTACTGCGGCGATCCGGCGCTGCGGCCGGTGGAGGCCTCCGACGACGGCGTGCACACGCGTTTGAAGTTCGGCGCACAGGCGGAGCTGCCGGCAGTCTTCGTGCGCAACGACGACGGGAGCGAATCGCTGCTCAACTTCGACATCGAGGGGGGCGTGATGGTGATCCACCGCGTCGCACGTCGATTCGTTCTGCGGCGCGGCGCCCTGACGGGCTGCATCGTCAATAAGGGGTACGGCGGAACGGGTGCGCGCCTGGACTCGGGCACGGTGTCGCCGGATGTGGAACGGGTGCGTAAAGGAGCGGCGCCATGAGCCTGCTCGGGAGGCTCGGGCCTGGCGGAGCGTTGGATCCGCCGCAGACGGGCGGCTCTCAAACGGTAGCAGGAGAGCGGAGCGACGCAGTCGTTCATCGGGTCCGCTCGCTGGAATCGCGGATCGGCAACATCTTGGCGCTCGGGCTGATATGCGCACTCGGGTTTGGGCTGCTCGTGTGGTACTACAGCACCGCGCTGAGGAGACCCGTCCGCGCGGCTCGGAGCGCACAGGCGCTCACGGCGAGTCGGGCACAGAGTGAGATGCCGCTGCCGCCTCTCGGATCCATCCCGCTCGAGGGACCTCCCATCCTCAGTGGACATCGGAATGTTCCGCCCCAGGCGGCGGTATCCCCGCAGGCCGCACCCGCAGAGCAGCCGCCGGTGCGCCCGTCACCCGTGATGCCGCAACCGCCCGCGCTGTCGATGCCGCAGCTGCCGCCGGTTCCAGCATTGCCACCGCCGCTCGCTTCCTTGCCGTCAATGGTTGGACCCGGGCCGATGATTCCGCTCGCTTTGACGGGCACCCCTTCGTACAGCTGGCGTGCTCCGTCGCCAGGCTTGTCGCGAAGTCCTCCGGCACTGAGTCCGCATCAGCGGACCTTCGAGAGGCTGCTATCAGGGCCCGTCTTCGCCGCACAGTCGGGCGCCGTCGAGTCGTCCGGTCCGCAGACCGCGACGGGTGAAGCCCCTGTGGTCGCCGGTCCGGAAACCTCAGTGTCTGCCACGGCGCCTGCGCCGAGCAGCGAATCGCGGTCCGACGGCCTCGCTCAGTTGCTCACCCCTTCGGCAACGCCAGCAGCCTCCGCCCGCGTGCTGCCCACGCGCAGCCTGCTGCTTCCGAAGGGCGCCTTTATCGACTGCACGCTCGAAACGGCGATCGACTCGACACTGCCCGGTATGACGACGTGCATCACTGCGACCGACACCTTCGGCGCGGATGGCAAGGTGGTTCTGCTCGAGCGCGGATCGAAGCTGATCGGCGAGACACGCGGCGAGGTCCAGCAGGGCAGCGCCCGGGTATTCGTACTTTGGACGGAGGCGCGTACGCCTACGGGGGTGGTGATTCCACTCGCATCGCCCGGCACGGACGAGCTCGGCCGCTCAGGCCTTCAGGGCGAGGTCAATCGGCACTTCTGGCAGCGTTTTGGAGCGGCAATCCTCGTCTCGATCATCGATGCCGGCGCCGAGGCTGCCGTGCAGTCGGGAAACGGCACGGTCATCTACGATCCGACCACGACGCAGGACGTGACGAGCGAGGTGCTGAAGCAAACGCTGAACATTCCGCCGACGGTCGTCAAGAGCCAGGGAGATCGGATCCAGGTGCTCGTCGCGCGCGACCTCGACTTTCGATCGGTCTATGAGCTCCGCGCCTCGGCTGAGCGGTAGCCCGTCCGCCGCGGACCCCCGTGCGGGGAATACCTCGGCCCTCGAGCTGACTCTGCGCCCGTTGCGGCCGCTGCTTGCCGACTGCGATGTGACCGAGCTGTGCATCAATCGGCCGGGCGAGGTCTTCATCGAGACGCGCGCGGGCTGGGGGCGCAAGCCTTTGGAGTTCGCGGACTTTGACTGGTGCCTGCGCCTCTCGAAGCTGGTCGCGAATTTCAGCTGCCAGCGCATCGACGAGCAGGCACCGCTGCTCTCCGCGTCTCTTCCGGACGGCGAGCGCATTCAGATCGTCATACCGCCCGCGACGACGAGTCAGACCGTCGCGGTCACGATACGGCGGCCGTCCGCGGAGCTGTGGTCTCTCGAGGATCTCGCGCTGCGCGGCATCTTTCGGTCCACGCAGCGCGCGAGCGGCTCGCTCGACGAGGTCGAGACGGAGCTGTTGCGTTTGCTCGAGGCTCGTGACTACGAGCGCTTCATGCGCCTTGCCGTTCGAAGCCGCAAGAATATCCTGGTCTCGGGCCCCACGGGCTCGGGCAAGACGACCTGGACCAAGGCACTCATCCAAGAAATTCCCGCCGACGAGCGCCTGATCACGATCGAGGATGCTCGCGAGCTCGTCCTCGATCGCCATCCGAATCACGTGCGGCTGTTCTATAGCAAGGACGGCCAGGGGCTCGCGCGGGTCACTCCCAAGCAGCTGCTCGAGTGCTGTCTGCGCATGAAGCCGGACCGCGTGCTGCTTGCCGAGCTGCGCTCCGAGGAAGCGTTCGACTACCTCCGCAACGTCAACTCGGGACATCCGGGCTCCATAACGAGTGTGCACGCCGCATCGGCGGAGCTCGCCTTTGAGCAGCTGGTGCTGCTTGTCAAGCAAAGCCGCGCGGGATCGGAGCTCGCGCGGCGGGATATCAAGAGCCTGCTCTACATGCTCGTCGACATCGTGATTCAGTTCGGCGTCGAGCGTCACGAGCGCTTCATCAAGGAGATCTGGTACGAGCCGGAGCGCAAGCGCCGAGGCCGCAGTCCCTGAGGCCGGGACGCAACGCACGTGGATGAGGCGACAACACAGGCAGGTCTTCTGATGGAGGCGGCGCAGCAGCATCAGCAACAGGCGCAGATTGCCATCGAGCGGCTGACCGCCATGGCGCAGGGGCTCGATCAGGTCGTGCGTCAGGAGATTCGCAGCGCCTTTGCGGAGGAGTTCCAGACGCTCGGTGTCGCGAGCCGCCACGCCGCGGAAGCCCTGCACTCGGTGAGGCGAGCCGCGAGTGTGCGTTTGGCGCTCTGGGCCATTGCGGTGATTGCCGCATGCTCTGCGATTCCGGCGGCCATCGCGTGGACCGTGCTGCCGTCGCGCGCAGAGGTCGCGCAAGCGCGGCAGGAGCGCGACGAGCTCGCGGCAACCGTGGCGCGCCTGCGGGAGCAGGGCGGCGCGATCGATCTGCGGCGGTGCGGCTCGGCGGGCCGGCTCTGCGTGCGAGTCGAGCGCTCGGGTCCCGCGTACGGTACACACGCGGACTACCTCGTCGTAGCGGGCTACTGACGTGCTCGAGCCATCCGTGATGCTGCGAGGAGGATCGGGATGGCCTACCGTGGTCGCGAGTATCCTCGGCGCACTCGGAATGATGGTCGCGCTCGTGCGCAACGGCGCGAGCGCAGAGGAGCACCGGCGTGGAGCGGTCGTTCGAACTCCTCGGCTGAGGAGGCGCTTCGCGAGGCCAGGGCGGAAAGTCGCGGGCTGGATGCCACTGATGCTGGGTGGGGTCGTTCTCCGTCCGGAGGATGAGCCGAAGCACTTCAAGCTCGTCGGCACCACGGGCACCGGCAAGACGACGGCCATCTGCGCGCTTCTCAGCGGGGCTTTGGCGCGTGGCGATCGCGCCGTCATCACAGACCCGGACGGCACTTATCTCCGGCGCTTCTACGACCGGTATCGCGGCGATGTGATCCTCAATCCATTCGAGCCGCACTCCGCTAGGTGGGATCCGTTCTCCGAAACCCGCAATCCCTATGACTACGAGGCGCTCGCTCGGGGGCTGATCGCCGAGAGCGATGACACCTCGGGGCGCGAGTGGCGGGCCTATGCGCGCACGTTTGTCTCGGCGGTGATGCGGCGATGTAGCGAGTCTGGCGTTCGCGATGTCGCGGACCTGTGGCGCCTGCTGGGCGTCGCTGGAACCGACGAGATGCGGCAAATGCTCGCTGGGACGCCGGCGCAACCGTTTCTCGATCCGGACAACGCACGGATGTTCGGCTCCATCCGTTCGATTGCCGTGTCGGCGACCGCGGCGCTCGAGCACGTCGCGGCGCAGCGAGGCACGCCGCTATCGGTTCGCGATTGGGTCGGCCGAGGACGCGGCGTGCTGTTCATTCCATATCGAGCGGGCCAGATCGCGGCCCTGCGCACGATCATCGCGACGTGGACTCGGCTCGCCATCTTCGAGGCCATGAACGAGTCCCGAAGCGAGGACCGGCGGCTGTGGTTCGTCGTGGACGAGCTCGATGCGCTCGGTGCGATCGATGGATTGAAGGACGCTCTGGCTCGGCTCCGGAAGTTCGGCGGCCGATGCGTGCTCGGCTTCCAGTCGATCGCTCAGGTCTCGAGCACCTATGGGGCTGGCGACGCCCAGACCATTGTCGAGAACTGCGGCAATACGCTCATTCTGCGCTGCTCGGGAGGCGAGCACGGCGGTACCTCGTACTTCGCGTCACGCCTCATCGGCGACCGCGAGATCCTGCGGCGGCAGATCTCCCGCGGCCGGGATCGCGGTGGGCTGTTCTCGCCTGGCGGCCCGCGCCGTTCCACTCACGTGAGCGAGCAGCTCGCCACCGAGCCCGCAGTGATGCCATCGGAGCTGGAGCAGCTTCCGGACCTCATGGGATTTCTGAAGACCGCCTCCTCGCCGCACTGGGTGCGGATTCGCCTTGCGCAGGACTCCCGTCGATGGCGATCTACTACCTTGGCATGAGGACCTTCGGCCGCGCCCGCGGCAAGCGCGGCAGCCGAGCGACGAGCGGCGCCGCCTATCGTTCGGGCGAGCGCATCCGGGACGATCGCAGTGGCGCCGTGTACGACTACCGGAACCGCCGGGATGTGCTTCACAAGGAGATTCTCCTGCCCTCGCGGTTTTCCGCCGTTGGGTCCGATCTCGATTGGGCACGTGACCGCTCCGCGTTGTGGAACGCCGCGGAGACCGTGGAACGATACAAGAATGCCCGGGTGGCGCGCGAGTTCACGGTTGCGTTGCCCCACGAGCTCAGCCCTGAGAGGCGAGCGGCGCTCGCCCGGCGGTTCGGGCAGGAGATCTCCGATCGCTACGGAAACGCCGTCGATCTCGCCATCCACGCTCCTCGAGGAGATCCACGAAACTTTCATGCCCATCTGTTCACGACCACCCGCGAAGTGACGCCGCAGGGCCTCGGACCGAAAACCACGCTCGAGCTCTCCGGCACGGAGCGCCATCGCCGCGGCCTATCCCGGTGGGCCGAAGAGCTGGCATACCTTCATGAGCGCTGGGCCACGCTGGCGAACGAGACCTTGAAAGAGGCTCACATCGAGTCGCGCCTTGCGGCCATCAGCCGTACCGAGGCGCTGAGCCGCGCAGCGGTGCCCCGGTTGCCGCTTGCGGCCTATCACATGGAGCGGCGCGGCCTGCGTAGCTTCGTCGCCGAGCGCATTCGGGAGCGGCACCGCGCCGAGCTCGCGCGGCAGGTTGGCCTTTCACAGGCGACCCACCGCGAAGAGGCGCACAAAGGTTCAATATCCCAGGCGAACGATCGGGCCAGTGATCGGGCGAGTGGTCGAGTGAGCGATCGGACGAACGATCGCGCGAGCGAGGCGGCTCGCAAATGGGCCGCGGACCGCGGCACCGCGCGGTGGGGGCCTGTGAAGTCAACCGAAGACCTGCGGCGTGAGGCCGTGCGCAACTGGCTCGAGCACCGACAGCCGACACATCGGGAGGAGGCGCCGGAGCGGGAACGGACAAGGACGCCATCGCATGATTACGATCTGGGACTGTAGGGGGCAACAATGAAGGATGACGAGATCTCCAGCGAATTCTCGATCGTTTCCGACGAGGGGTACGTAGTCGGTACCCGGGTGCATTGCTGGAGATGCCGCGCGGTCATTGAGGTGATTTGCATTTACTGCGCGGCTGGCGATATCTGCGGCGACCGCTATGAGGATTTCACCGTGTCGAACATCACGGCGGTCGATGAGGCATTGCGGGGGCAGCTCGAGCGGTGGCCGCTCTTTCGCTTTGCGTACAGCAAGACTGCAGGCGGACGATACCTTGCCAACCACTGCCCGCACTGCCGAGCGCTGCAGGGCGACTACTTTCTCCATTGCGAGCCCAGCGGAGCATTCTTCAGCCTGAAGGGCGCGCCGCCGGGTTCCGTCGTGCTCACTCCGCTCAGTGGCCGGATACGCTTGAGTGGAGACGAGGGCTTCGAGCCGTAGCCGAGCGTCCGAGTATTCCGGCCGCAAGGGCGGGCGAGCTACGGTAAACTGCACGGGCGGCGCCCCCGTAGCTCAGTGGATAGAGCGACCGCCTCCTAAGCGGTAGGTCGTCGGTTCAACTCCGGCCGGGGGCGCCAATGAAATTACGAAAATAATACAGTAAATTCAGGAATGTCCCGCGGTCATCGCCCTCGGATGGGGACGCTGCGATCGCGGCAGAATGATGCGCCGACTCCGGAGCCTCGGAAGCTCAAAGGACCTCCTGCCTCGTGCTTGTATCGCGCTAGCACGTCGGGACAGACGATATCGGGCTTCTCGAGATCTCCGCCGCAGTGGAAATTGGCCGCGTCGTCGCTGCTACCCGTGCCGTTGTAAATCGCGGTCTGTGGATAGGGACAGATCGGGCGCGTGCGTCCCGAGGCGGGAGCCGCAGATCCTCCCGCCGCCAAGAGCCATGCGGGAGCGGTGCCATGCTCGACCCACTTCACCAGAGCTCCGAAGGGGTCGACGGGAACCGGCCCCGTACTGCCGAATCCGCAATGACCGACGCCAGGGGCGCGGAACAGCCGGTAGAAGCGCTGCAGCTCCTCAAAGTCCGGCTCGTCCGTCCGGCTGTAACGCAACGCCATTGCCCGGTAGTAGTTGATCACGCCCCGCGGATAGATGAACTGGTCATTCGAGCCGACGAAGGTGATGAGCTTGCCGCCGTGAGCACGGAAGGCATCGAGCGGGGCGACCGTGTCGGTGACATCGGCGATGTTGCGGGAGCCGTTCTGAGCGACCTTGGCATACCCGGCGAGCGAGACCGTCCGCCAGTCGAAGCTGCGATCGTGCTCGTCCCAGTGAAACTGAGTTACACCGAGCGCGAAGGGTATCGCGCCGTCGAGGACGCGGAAGTCGCTGCCTCGGTCGAGGCCGAACCAGATCCTCTCGTGGCGCTCGTTCCGCGGTCCATCCCAGATGAGATCGATCGCGTTCGCCTCCGCGGGCGTGAGACAGTTGCTCGCTGGCGCCCTCGGACCACCGCAAATGTTGGTCCGCGCATCGAAATGGCATCCGCGAGGATCGTCGATGATGCCGTCCGTAACTCCGTCTGCGGCGTCGCAGGCGGCCACGGCCGAAACGCGAGTCTGATCGAGCTTGGCCGCCGAGATCGGTCCGCCGACGAGCTGCTTCATGACGATCTGGCCCCACATCTGCGCCGTTTGGAAACGGGTCCAGTAGATCGCTGGGGCATCTGCGAGGATGCCGTCGAGCTGATCGCCGAACTCCTGCGCGAGCAGGTATCCTTGTCGCCCGCCGGTCGAACAGCCGTTCCAGTAGTTGTATACGGGACGGACGCCGTAGTAGATGAGCGCGATCTTCTTCGACCAGAGGACCTGCTGTTCGATGGCGGTGCGGATGAAGTCCTGGATGAATTGCAGGTTGTAGGTTCCGTTCGGGTTGACAGCGGGCTCGCAGTTTCCGCCGGCATGTCCGAGATCCGTCCCGGAGCCTACATATCCCTTGTCCACCGCGGGCGTCACGCCGAGATTTCCCGCGCAGCCGCCGCCTCCGAGACCCTCGGTGCGACCATTCCAGGCGCCCTGGGCGCCGCCGCTCCCACCGTCGCCGGCATTGAGCGGCAGACCGACGACGATGCGGATATTCTGGCCGGGGCTGGTGCCGTAGACCAGGCTCACCTTGCAGTAGGAGCTATCGTGTCCCGCCGCGGGGACCACGACGCTCGTTGCGGATTTGATCGAGGGGTTGCCCGCGATTCCGTTCGCCGGGTCGGTGGCGAGCATCGCGCACCGCGGTGCAGTGGCCGGGCTTGGGACGGCTGCGGCAGAGGATGGCGCGGCGTGGACGCCAACCAGAGCCGCGAGCAGCGCGGCTGCGTATCGTATTGGAGATTGAAGCGCGCCTGAAACGAGGGATCTTTCGGTATCGGACTTTCTCAGCGGCTCGAGGTGCCCGTCCTCGATCTCGTCGACTCGTGCGCGCAGGATTGCGCGCAGTAGATTGCCTCTCGGCTTGTAGTGGTGGTCGTAGGGAATCATTATGGCGGCATCCGCGCGGACCTTCCCGCTGGAAGCATATCATCTAGGATGGCACCGAAGCCGGCCGCGGATTGCCGAAGGCGGGGTCGGAACCGAGGAGATTCTCGTTGACTTGGCGCTCACGTTCCCCTCGGTCCCGAAGGCCGACTTTCGTCATGCGAGCGCGCAGCTGCGCGACCGGCGCCGCCGCTCCCCATACTTGCGGGTCGTTACGTTTTCGACGGCCGCTTGGCGAGCTTTCTCTGCAGCGTCCGGCGCTGCATTCCGAGAGTCCGCGCGGTCTTCGAGACATTGCCCTCGTGGTCGGCGAGCACTCTTTGGATGTACTCCCACTCCAGACGGCGGACGGAGGGGCGCTCGAGAGGCCGGTCCCGGAGCGCGTGAGACCGGCCGCCCCTCAGCGCCTCGAGTATCTCCGTCACCCCGACGGGTTTCGCCAGGTAATCGCTCGCGCCCCTCTTGATCGCCTGGACCGCGGTGGCGACGCTCGCATAGCCGGTGAGCACGAGAATGCGGATCCCAGGATGCCGGTCCACCAGCGGCGGCACGAGCTCGAGGCCCGATTCCCTGTCGAGCCGCAGGTCCACGATCGCCGCTTGCAGCGGCCCGACCGCGCTCACCTCAAGAGCCTCTCGAACCGACGCCGCCGTTTCCACGAGATATCCGTGCTTGCCGAGAGCGCGCGCAAGCAGTCCGGCCGCCGTGGGATCGTCCTCCACGATCAACAGGCGATCGCCGGCCGGGGCCTCTTCAGTCGAGGCCATTCGCCGCCTCGCTCGCCTGCGCAGGCATGAAGATCGTCGTGCGCGTGCCGCCTCCGGGACGTGTTGCGAGAGTCAGATCGCCGTTGAGGCGGTTCAAGTTGGCGTGCGAGAGCACGAGGCCGAGGCCGAACCCCTTCGCCTTCGTCGTGAAGATGGCCTTTCCGGCGCGTTGCTGCACGTCGGCGCCCAAGCCCGGCCCTTCATCGTCGATGCAGAGCCGAACGCCCCGCTCATCCCCCGATACCGCCACCTTTACGACGACGGAGCCCATCGAGGCGCTCGCCTCGCCGGCATTGTCGAGCAAGTTCGTCAGGGCCTGCGCAAAACCGGCGTCTACGATCACGTGCGGATCGCCCGCGAGCGCCTGCCACTCCACCTCGAGCCGGATCGCGGGCCGCACGATGCTCCAGCTGTCGAGGACCCCCTGCAGCACGCCGCGCACCGGTGCGGCATGCCGCTCGAGAATGCGCGGCCGGCCGGCGGCCTGCAGGAGCGTCGTGAGCTTGTCCTTGCAAACCCGGATCTGCTTCTCGAGCAGAGATAGATTGTTGCCGAATTCCTCATCTATCTTCCTCGCCGCTCGCAGCTCGGATGCGAGTATCGCCATCGATTGAAGCGGTGTGCTCAGCTCGTGGGCCGTGCCGGCCGCGAGCACGCCCATCGCGTTCAGGTGCTCCTGCTGCATCATCTCCTCGCGCAGAGCTGCCATCGCGCTCTCCCGCCGGCGCATCTCGGACGCCATGATGGACAGCGCCGCCGCGAGCAGCAGGGCGCTGATCGCGAACGTCACGTGCATGCCCGCCACGTGCAGGTCGAAGGCGCTCTCGAGATTCATGCGCATGAAGGTGAGCGTCGTGAAGCGGTCTATGAGCCACACGTAGCATCCGAGGCACGCCGCGGTGATGATCGCGGTGTATCGCCACGCGAGGCCACCCGCCGACAGCGCGACAGGCAGAAGATAGAGCGATGCGAAGGGATTGGTGGTGCCGCCGCTCAGGCAAAGCAGCGCGGTGAGCTCGGCGATGTCGATGAGAAGCTGGAAGGCGACCTCCACCTCCGTGGCCGGTACCTTCGTGCGCAACCGTAGCCCGGTCAGCACCACGGTCGCGGCAAGCCCCGCTATGACGCCCGCCATGACGGCGATCGGCAGCTCGATCCCGAGCCATCGGTGAATCACCGCGATCGTGATGGATTGCCCGACGATGGCGAACGTCCGCAGCCAGAGCAGCAGTTGCAGGAATTTACGGGGCGATGCGATCAGCTGCAGCTGCATGTCTGCTCATCTCGGGACGGTATGCAAGATCCGCGGGTGCAAGAGCGAGCGCCGCAATTCCACGCTGCGTCAATATGACGCAGCTTCCGTGACGGCCCCTGTCGCTAGAATATCTCCAATTCGGCTCGAGATCTCGCATCACTCACGGCGGCAGCCTCTTGCGGGGGCCGGCGTCCTGCGTCCTGCGCGATCTCAACCGGCGAACTGCGGTCAGACGGTCTCGAGAGGGTTGGGGTCCACCGCTCATGAAAGCTCGTCATGCGGCACGCCTGTTGCTGATCGCGGCGGTCTTTGCGGCCTCCGCGGCGGTCCGCGCTCAAGAGGCCAGCTCGTCCGCCGATCTCGAGAGCGTCGTGGTGACGGCCACTCGATCGGATACGACGCTCGAGAACATGCCGCTCTCCACAACGATCATCTCGCGGCAGCAGATCGAGGCGTCCCCGGCGACCACAGTGGATCAGTTGCTGCGCCAAGTGCCCGGGCTGCTCGTGCCCGGATCGCCGTTCTATACCACCGATCCGACGGGCTTCAACATCACCCTGCGCGGCTTGAGCAAGAACGTGCTGGTACTGGTCGACGGCGTGCCGATCATGGACCCGTTCTACTCGACCATTCAGTGGTTCCGCGTGCCGCTCGGCGACATCGACCACATCGAGATCGTGCGCGGAGGCGGCTCCGCCTTGTGGGGCAACCTCGCCGTCGTCGGCGTGATCAACATCATCACCAAGCGCCCCCGGACGGACGACGGTGACGTCTCGTTCACCGGTGCCAGCCTGGGCACGTACACCGCTGCGGTGAACAAGAATGAGGAGGTCAACGAGGCGCTGAGCTTCGATCTGTCGGCCGACACCTTCCAGAGCAAGGGATACGACAATGCTCCGGAGAGCCTGCGTGCGGCATTCTGGCCCGGGCGGGACAACTCGGCATCGAGCAGCCAGAACGTGCGGCTCGGCGCCTACTTCCAGCCGACCGATGATCTCAGCGGCTTTCTGCGTGCGGGCTACCACGTGCAGGACGAGGACATCGGCGGCTACGCTTACGGAGCGAACGATCAGAAGGGGCCGGACTTCCAGGGCGGCTTGACGGAGAGATTCGACGCTGCGAGCCGCCTGGCGGCGACGATCTACGGACAGGACGTGAATTTCACCAAGTACAACGGCGCGGGATGCTACGAGGCGGCCACTTTCGCGTGCGGGGCATACGTATCTGGCGCCGGCGCGTCGATCGCGCAGCAAGCCGGCCAGGTGCTGCAATACGCCACCTCGTACGATGAGAACCCGTACCGCGAGCGCGGTGCCTCGCTGGTTTACTCGCACGAGTTCGCGGGCATGCTGAGCGATGCCGAATTCGGCGTCGACTACCGAGGGCTCGTGGCCGAGGACTCTCAACAGGCGTTCCGGGCTCCGACCGTCGCGCTACCGGAGGTGCTGCGCGTCCAGCGCACGAACTACGGCGCGGGCACTCAAACCTTCCTCGGCGTGTTCACCCAGTTCAAGCTGCAGCCGCTCCAACGGCTGGACATCACCTTGAGCGCTCGCGAGGACCGCTACGTGAGCGACGACGGTGCGGCGATCCAGACCGATTATTCGAACGTGGCGGCGCCCGTTGCTGGCGCCCCGCTCGGGGGCCCGGTTCCGAGCAACAGCACAACCCGGTTCGATCCAAGCCTCTCGGTGCTGTATCGGGCGACCGGCGAGCTGAGCTTTCGCGCCGCGGCATACGAGGGATTCCGCGCACCCGGCTTGAACAACATGTATCGCACGTACGGCAGCAGCTCCATCTCGATCGCGAATCCCCTGCTTGGTCCGGAGACCCTGGTCGGCGAGGAAGCCGGCTTGGACTGGCGGCGCGGTGATTTCGACATCAGCGTGACGGGGTTCGAGGAGAACGTGAAGAATCTCGTCGCCACCTACTACATCGAGCCCGGAGCGGTGATCCCCGCGGCGGTCCTCGCGATCTGCGGCGCCGGCTACACCGGCGTCGCAAATACCTACTGCCCGGGCACGGTGACCTTCTACACGAACGGGCAGAACGAGCGTTCAAAGGGCGTCGAGCTGGAGGGCGGATGGAAGATCTCGAGCACGCTCCAGCTCGAGTCCTACGTCACCGAGACGAGCGCCTACTATACGTGGACCGACACGGGCGATCCGACCGGCCAGCAGCTGCCCTTGGTGCCCCGCTACGTCGGAGGCGGCAGCCTTACCTGGAACACGCTTGACACCTGGACACAATTCCTCGACGTTCGCTATAACGGCGCCATGACGCTCGGCAGCCTCACTCAGGCGCCGCTGTTTCGCCAGGGCGGCTACACGGTGCTCGACTTCAGCAGCACGTACAAGTTCGGTCATGGCCTGAGCGTGAGCGCCTCCATCCAGAACATCCTGAACAAGGTGTACACGGACAGCAGCGCGAGCAACCTGCAAGGCGTGACGATCGCCATGCCGCGCGCGATCAGCGTCACGCTGCGGCACAGCTTCTGATGTGGGCTCGTGCGCTCGGCTCCCGGCAGCAGCAACTCGAGCGGTGTCCCGAAGGTTAATGACATGGACACGCCCACAGCCGACCCGCGCACGCCGTGGCTGAACTTCAGGACCATCTGGCGGTGGCATTTCTATGCCGGTTTGTTTTGCATTCCCTTCATCTGGTGGCTCGCGCTGACCGGCTCCATCTACCTCTTCAAGCCTCAGCTGGAAGCGTGGCTCGATCGCCCCTACGCGCATCTGGCCCCCGCCGGGGCACGGGCTACACCCCAAGCGGAGGTCGAGGCTGCACTCGCGGCAGAGCCGGGCTACGTACTCGACGCGTATCAGCTGCCCCGCGAGCCGGGCGATGCGGCGCAGATCTTGGTCGGTCGCGGCAGTGACGAGATTCGACTGTGGATCGACCCGCGGCTGCCCACCCCGCGCGTTCTGAAGGCCGTCCCCGAAGACGAGCGTCTGATGCAGGTCATTTTTCATCTGCACGGGGAGCTACTGCTCGGAGATCGCGGCTCGATGATCGTCGAGCTCGCGGGCTCTTGGGCGATGGTGATGATCATCACCGGCCTGTACCTCTGGTGGCCGCGCGACGCGCAAGGATTCGCCGGCGTGCTGTACCCCCGCCTGGGGCGTGGCCGGCGGGTGTTCTGGCGGGATATCCACGCGGTCGCCGGCATCTGGGTTTCCGTCACCGCGTTGCTCATGCTGGCGAGCGGCCTTCCATGGGCGAAGAGCTGGGGCGGCGATCTCAAGGAGATCCGTCATCTCGCAGAGCATGGCGTCGTACACCAGGACTGGTCCACGGGACTCAGCTCCGAGCTCGCTCAACGCGCGGCGCTGAGCGCCGGGAGCCTGGCGGGCGCGAGCAGGCGTGCGCCTGAGGAATCCACCGGTACGTCCGGGACGGCCGGCGTGTCCGGGATGGCCGGCATGTCTGATATGCCCGGCATGAGCGCAGGTCGCGGTTCCCCCGGCCATCTATCGAATGGACATCGCTCAGGCCACCGAAGCCGTTCGCAACGCGCTGTACCGCCGGGCGCCTATTCCGAAATCGACCGGATGGTCCCCGTCGTCGCGAGACTCGGTCTCGCTTACCCCGTCTTGATCACGCCGCCGATGGAGCCGGGTGGCCCGTGGGGCGCGCGCTCCGACGCCCAGGATCGCCCGCTTCGCGTGAACCTGACCCTGAACGCACAGACTGGGGCCGTGCTGAGTCGCACGGGTTTCAACCAAAGGGACTGGGTGGACCGCGTGGTGAGCGTCGGCATCGCCGCGCACGAGGGGCAGCTGTTCGGCTGGCCGAATCAGCTGATGAACCTGCTTACCGCCTCGGGCTTGTTCACCGCGAGCTTGAGCGCGGTGATCCTGTGGTGGCGCAGGCGGCCGCAAGGCGTGCTCGGCGCTCCGCTGCCTACCGCGCCGCTGCGTTTTTCCGCCGGGCTGCTCGCGATCCTCCTCGTCCTCGGCGTGTTGCTGCCGCTGCTCGGCGCATCGCTGATCGCGGTGCTCCTCGTCGAGCGGCTCGTCTTCAGGCGCGTTCCCGGCATCCGAACGTGGCTGGGGTTGCGCGAGCCCGCCCCGCTTCAAAGATAGCTCCTTAGGAGAAGCGCTTGAGCGTCCGCAAGCGCACCAGGCGAACGCTCATGGCCAGCATCATGCTGGTCGCTACCCCGCCATCGCGCTCGACCACGATCAGCGCAACACGCTGAATCTCGGGTCCAACGTGAACCTGACGGGACAGTTCTTCACCGGTTCCAACCTGTCGGTCAATTCGGGACGTTCCAACGGGTTCGCGGAGCGGCCGACCTACGAGCCGAGCCGCCTGCCGAGCTACGT